>PFXJ01000132.1 GCA_002791595.1 candidate division Zixibacteria bacterium CG_4_9_14_3_um_filter_46_8 | reverse complement strand
ATGCTCATTCTATAAAAAATGCTTCTTATTCAAGGCCAGAAAAAGGGCGCGAGAATCATCCATCGTCATTATTAATCATCATCTGTTCTTCGCCGATTTATCTGCTGAAACTGATATCCTCAATGATTTTAAGACCGGCGTTTTTGATGAAGCTCATCAACTTGATTCTGTCGCCCGAGAGTACCTTGGTATGGAATTCTCATCATATTCGATAAGCTCCATTTTGGACAAATTGCTGAGTGAAGACGCTCAAGATAGCCCAATCTTAGATGCAATATATAACCAGATCAGCAGGAATCTCATCATGGATATGGACATCGAAAATCTTGGCCTTATGGTCAAGGGTATCAAGGAGCTCAGCAAGGGAATTTCTCGAGCCAATCGCAATTATTTTGAGGGCATTTCGCTTAATGCCAGCAAATTGGAAGGAGCCAGGCGGCCCAATAGAACCGGAGGAGGAATCAAGATCCGATATAGATACGGTGACTCATTGCAAGTGTTCATCGATGAAACTGCGGCGTTATTGCTCCAAAAGATGGAGAAGCTGGCGACCGAACTTGAAAAACTTTCAGAATTAGCTAAGCACAAGGGCGAGGCCGAGAATTCATTATCAGAAATATTGGAGATCTTGAGCCAGGATGCCGGAGTTATTGCCGCGCTTTGTGAAAGATTTCGTGGGCTGACTTTGGCAGAAGAGAACGGATGGGTATATTGGTTCGAGACGTCGAGGGGAAGGGGGCATTTTTCTTCTCTTAAGGCCGCTCCGATCAACACCGGACCGCTGATTTATGATGCGGTTCATTCGAACTTGAATTCAGCAATCTTTACTTCCGCTACTCTTAGGGGAAATTCCGATTTTGAGAATGTGAAATTCAGACTTGGACTTGATCTGGTAAATAGTGATCGGGTCATCGAGAAAAGCTATCCCTCACCATTCAAATATAAGGATTTATTGCGGGTTTTCATTCTTGAATTTATGCCCCATCCTGACAGCGCTAATTTCGCGATGCAAGCGTCGGAGATCATAGATTTATTCGCTCGGGCCTTGAGGAAGAATATGATGGTCTTGACAACCAGCTATGCGCAGCTTGAAAGCCTTTATGAACTTTCATCAGCCCGGCTTTCATCTGAACGATACACGGTCTTGGCGCAAGGAATTAATGGGGCGGCAGAGGAGGTGGCTAAGAAGTTTGCGAAATCAAAACCGGCATTATTAATTGGAACTGATAGCTTCTGGGAAGGCGTCGATTTTCCCGGTGAGCAATTGGAAGTGTTATTTGTTTCACGTTTGCCCTTTGCTGTGCCGACCGAGCCAATCGTGCAAGCCATTGGAGAATATTTCCAGTCAATGGGCCTTGATCCGTTTAAATCGAATAATCTGCCTGAGGCCATTATCAAATTTCGCCAGGGATGCGGTCGGCTCATTCGATCGCGGACGGATCGTGGCGTCATCGTGCTTATGGATAATCGAATTTTGATGAAGTATTATGGCAGGGCTTTCATCAATTCGTTGCCGGTTGCGCCCATTGTTATCAATAGTCAGGAACAGTTGGAGTCAATCCTCTTCGGATTATCAAATGGGAAGTCTTGATAAGCCGGTACTGGTGATTTGCGGACCCACGGGATCCGGTAAGACTAAAATCGGGATCGATGTTGCCAGGAGAATCGGGGGCGAGATAATATCCGCAGATGCCCGCCAGTTCTATAAGCTAATGGATATTGGAACGGCCAAACCGACTCCGGAAGAACGTGCCCAAGTCCCGCATCATCTCGTTGATATTGCGAATATCAACGATCATATAACTGCGGCTGATTTCAGAGATCTGGCGCTTAAATGCATTGCGGGAATTTTCTGCCGTGGGTGCATCCCGATTATTGTCGGTGGATCAGGTCTGTATATCCGTGCTTTGGAAAAAGGTTTTTTTGAGGGTCCGAAGGCTGATCCCCAATATCGCCGCTATCTTGAATCCAGAATCGAGAAGGAAGGAATTGAATCGCTTTATAAATATCTTCAGGAAATTGATCGCGCGACTGCCGATCGTCTCAGCCCAAGGGACCGGTCCAGAATTATTCGGGCGCTTGAAGTGCATAATAGCACCGGCAAGAGTATGACTACTCTTTGGAATGAAAGCCAGCGTCGCCAAAGCGAGTATGAATTCATAAAAGCAGGGATTAGATGGCTCCGAGCAGAGCTCCATAAGAGAATCGATGCCCGCGTTAAGCAGATGGTGGAAGCCGGGTTCATCGACGAAGTCAAAATAGTTCAGGAAAATATTCATCCCGATTCCATCCATCTTTTCAAATCACTCGGGTACCGTGAGTTCAAGGGTTACCTCGATGGCAATTATGACCTGGATAGGGCTATTTATCTCACGCAGTTGAGGACACATCAATATGCGAAGCGTCAAATGACCTGGTTCAATGCCGACCCCGATATCAGGTGGTTTGACCCTCAAGAGAATGATGTAGTTGAAAATATTATTAGTTATTTTCGGACCATGATGCAATCGAACCGCTTAACCTGATACTATTTTGGGACCTGATTTGACCGGTCATAGGAACCAGCTTTTTCTTTCAGGCCTTTAGCCGGGCGAATTATGTATCAGTTAGGGCTAATTAAAAATTTTCTTGCCATTCTTGGGCATTATTCGTATAATTTAGATTGAAGTTTAGAGACCTGAAGCATGGCCATTAGTATTGAAGCTGAGGAATAGTTGGCTTTAATTGCGGGCTTGTTTCAGTAGGCCAATTGGTCCCATAGCTCAGTTGGTTAGAGCAACTGACTCATAATCAGTGGGTCCCAGGTTCGAGTCCTGGTGGGACCATAAGCAAGTTAAGTGGGCGATTAGCTCAGCTGGTTAGAGCGTTCGGTTCACATCCGAGAGGTCACTGGTTCGAGCCCAGTATTGCCCACCATTGAAAACCAGAATATTATTCGGGATCTTCGATTGGCAAAACCAGAGCGAAGCAGATCGCAGAAATTTAATATCGCAAAGCAATTTTCAGGGCATTGCTTTTTGATGGGCTTCAAAGCCGCACTTGGGTTCAAGTGCGGTTTTTTTATTCATATAACCACGAACGGGCAGGTCAATTCACGGGAGGTTTGTATTGTTAGTTAGAGATGAACTTGAACAGCTAATGGAGTTGCAACATATCGATGACCAGTTAAGGGAACTGGAAGATTCTAAGGTATATCTTCCCGATATGATATCTAAAATCGAAATTGAGCTGGCTGGTTGGAAAGAGAAATTAGAGGCGGCGGTCAAGGGACATGAGGATCTTAGTCGCGAAAAAAAGCATTTTGAACTTGAAATCGAAGTTGCGCAGGCTGAGCTTCAAAAATCCCAGGACAAAATGAAATCGATAAAGACTAATAAAGAATATGACGCCCTCACGACTCAGATAACGGCTTCCAAAGATAAGATCTCCGCACTGGAAGAGAATCTGCTCCAGACTATGGAGGCCATAGATAAGGTCAAGGAAGAGATGAGTGAATATAAGTCAAAACACGAGGAATTGGATAAATCAAATAAAGAGCTTCTTCAAAACCTCAGGAGGGAGATTGACCTGATCGGGGAAAAGATCCAAAGAAAGGCAGATGAAAGAAAAAACATTAAGATCCGCATTAGCCCTAGAACTATTTCTCACTATGAAAGAGTGCAAAGAGGCAAGGGAGGGGTAGCAGTTGTCGCTGTGAAGAGAAAATCCTGTGGAGGGTGTCACAAACAACTGCCTCCCCAAATGGTGCAGGAAATCAAGAGGGGAGATAGGCTGTTGACCTGTGATAGTTGTGGACGAATCCTTCTCTGGATAGGTGATGAGAGCCAATAAATTCCAATTTGAAAACGAAGCTTTGACCTTCGATGATGTTCTGCTGGTCCCTTCTTACTCTGAGATTCTTCCTCACAGCACGGATGTTGCCACTCGAGTAACCCGCCACATTAAAATCAATATCCCGATTATTTCCTCTGCCATGGACACTGTAACCGAGTCAGCTCTGGCTATCGCTCTGGCCCGCGAAGGGGGAATAGGGATCATCCATAAAAATATGTCGATTGAACGGCAGGCGGCAGAAATCGACAAGGTCAAACGATCGGAAGCCGGGATGATTGTGGACCCCATTACTCTTCCCCCTTCAGCGGACATTGGCGATGCGTTGGAGGTAATGAATAAATTCCGAATCTCTGGAATACCGATCACCGAAGGAAGTAAATTGGTGGGTATCTTGACTAATAGAGACCTGCGGTTCGAGGACAATATCAATCGTCCGATCTCAGAGGTGATGACTAAAGAGAATTTGATTACGGTGCAGGAAGGAGTTGCGTTAGATGAGGCTCGCAAGTTGTTGCATAAGCATCGTATAGAAAAGTTGCTTATAGTGGATGCGAATTTTAATCTCAAAGGTTTGATTACGGTTAAGGACATTATGAAAAAAATCCAATATCCGCATGCCGCCAAAGATGAATGGGGGCGGTTGCGGGTGGGCGCCGCTTTAGGAGTCAGCCCCGATATGCAGGAGCGCGCGTCCGAGCTCATCAAGAATGGGGTGGACTTAATTGTAGTGGATTCATCACATGGTCATTCCAAGGGCGTAATTGATGGGCTGAAACGGCTGAAAGCAAGATTCGCTGACATATCAACTGTCGCCGGCAACGTCGCCACGAGAGATGGGGCCAGGGATTTAATCGATTCAGGTGCGGATGCAATTAAAGTTGGGATAGGGCCAGGCACTATCTGCACTACTCGAGTTGTTACGGGGGCCGGGATGCCTCAAATAACGGCTATCTCGCAAGCATTTATTGAGGCGGAGAAAGCCGATGTCCCAATCATAGCAGATGGTGGAATCAGGTATTCCGGTGATATAACCAAGGCGATCGCCGCGGGCGCGGAATCAGTAATGATTGGAAGTCTCTTTGCGGGAGCAGAGGAATCTCCCGGTGAAACCATTCTCTATGAGGGCCGAACCTATAAGACATATAGGGGTATGGGTTCCATCGATGCGATGAACAAAGGTTCAAGCGATCGTTATTTTCAGGATCATCAAGCAGACCGAAGCAAATTGGTGCCTGAGGGAGTTGAGGGCATGGTGCCTTACAGGGGATCGCTTTCCCAAATGGTGTTTCAATTGGTGGGGGGGCTGAGAGCCGGGATGGGTCTATGCGGTTGCAAAGATATTTATGAACTCCGCACCAAATCGAAATTTGTGCGTATTTCAGCGGCCGGCTTGACCGAAAGCCATCCTCACGATGTAGCCATCACTAAGGAAGCGCCGAATTATCAGAAAAAAGACTGAGACGCTTTTCCACCAGCAATTTAATCAATCGTCTTTTAACAAAAAGCCCCAATGTTCATAATGTGTCTTAATGAATGCCAGGAATTCATTGGCGGGGATAATTCAACTCTTCGGGAATTGTGAATCCTTTGAAAAAAGGACTCGATATTCGTTATAGTCTGGCTCATGCCATCGTGAAACCAGGCCATAAATCCAGAATGCATAGACTGAGAAGCGCGGAAGTATATTATATATTGCAAGGGGATGGTGTAACGAATATTGACAATGAAATATCCAAAGTCGGTAGCAACCAAGCCATTTATATCCCCCCGAATTCTGTCCAGTGCATCGAGAATAAGGGAGAAGACGACTTAGTTTTCATCTGCATAGTCGATCCTGCATGGAGGTCCGAAGATGAAAAGATACTGTAACTTAATTGTCGATGGCTCAATAAGAACATTAGGTGGATTAGGCAGGCACTGTTTTTTGGTTATATGTTCCATGAATGCTGACTTTATCTGAGAGTGCGTGCCCGAAATGGCTAAGAAGCAATTGACGAAAAATCCAATGAATTTCCATCCAGTGACCTCAGATAGATGGAAAGATATGGATCAACTTTTTGGCTCACGGGGAGCTTGTGGTGGTTGCTGGTGTATGGTTTGGAGGTCAAAACGGGCTGAATTTGAGGAGCTTAAAGGTGAGGGGAATAGGAATTTAATGAAGAAACTTATCGAATCCGGTGAAATTCCAGGGATTCTCGGTTATTATGATGGCGAACCTATTGCCTGGTGCTCAGTTGCTCCCAGGGAAAAATTTCCAGCCTTGGAACGCTCCCGGATATTCAAGAAGATTGATGATAAACCAGTCTGGTCCATAGTTTGTCTATTTATAAGGAAAGATTTCAGACAAAGAGGCATATCGAACAGAACCATAAAGGAGGCTTTGGATTACGCCAGTTCAATGGGCGCCGAAATAGTTGAAGCGTATCCTTTTGAACCAGGCAACAAGCTACCGGATTCATTCGTATGGACCGGAATATTTTCAGCTTATCTAAAGGCGGGGTTTGAAGTGGCCATTCGGAGGTCGGCATCAAGACCGATGATGAGATATATCATTGACAGACAACAAAAAAGCCCTTAAAGCAAAAGTTTAAATAGATTAGTGTAAGTTATTGGAGAATAACATGAATCCTTATATCATAAATTCGCTGACCCGGCTAAGAGTTTTATTGCCAGGAAGTCTGGTGGTCCTGACTTGAGGAAGTGCGATGGTTAATCTCCTTGGAAAGATGGGTTCGTGGATTAAATATGGGCCGCATCGTGAATGAAAATTTGGCGGCTTATAGAATTCCTTTTGTTTGTTTCATCTTGACTCTTGTTCTCTCCCACCAGTTTTCCAATCGAGGTGCGTACCACAATGTTATTATGCAGAGGGCGAAACCTGCCAGCAGGTCAATCACGTAGTGATGACGCAAATATATTGTTGCCAAAATCAACCCGATTGCAAAAGGCAGTAATATCCAGAATAACCGGCGGAGATATCTAAATGCGAATACAAGGGATACTGTTGTCACCGCAGAATGAAGCGAAGGAAATGCGCATCGGGATGTCTGGGGCAGGACTGCATTTATGGCAGAATCCGAGGCATTTGTAATTATTCCGCCGGTGAAGGTTTTTGTGAATTCGCCAATTAAAACGAATCTTGGCGGCGCCGCCGGGAAAATTACATACAAAAAATAGCCCGAATAAAAGCAGAGTATGGTGGTCACCATTACATAGCGGAACTCCTTATGCATACCCTTGAACCAGAGGATTGCGGCCACCAGCGGAGCAAATACGAAAAAATTTACATAACAGAAAGAAAAGAACTCGGTAAGCACAGGATGATAAAATTGTTGAGCCCAGATGCAAGGTTGGACTCCAAAGATGAAGTTATCGATGGCGATGAGGGAATAATGGATATCGTGCGGATTTACAAAATGAACCGTATCGTGAAGGTTTGTGTAAATAGCAATACAGACCCCGAAGGGCAGTCCATCTCTGAGAATGCGCCAATTTGGCTTATATTTCGCCAGCATATAGAGGAAGCATAAGACGAGAGTGATTGCTACCAACCTCCATACTGCCCCCGTGAACACTCTGTGCGCTTCTCCCATAGACCTGAAGTAAAAATACGCCTTGAAGGTGAAAAAGACCATTGGTGGGAAAAACAGAAGCCCAATAATCTCTTCCAGCCTCAATTTAAATAGGATGTTTTTAATTCTATGGATAGGATTTAGCATCAATCAGTAATAGCATTAGGATCGCTTGTATATAACTGTAGCCGCATACTTGCACAAGATAAAAATAGATAATCTTCTTGCTTGCCTTTCCGTCGATTCTCAATATATTAATATTGATGGAAATAGCTAAGGCCAGAGGCCAAAGGAGGATAAGTTGAAAAGGCAGATTAGAATTGTGGTCCTGGCGGCGTTGAGTCTGATGATTCCAGAGATATCCGCTGCTGGCTATTCTTTTTCTTTCAGTTGTGATCGACCCGCTATGGCGGGCTTCCCCGACTCTATAAATGTGTTCCAAGCCCCCCTAACCAACACCGGGCAGGATGATTCCTTCTCCCTGGCAATTGCGCATAGAGATCACCCTGGCGCTTGGATAACAACACTCTGCATAGACTTTGTTTGTTTTGGTGATTCATTCAGTTGGCCTCTTGAAGCAGGCGCCACGTCAATCGTTAAACCAGATTTTACGCCGTACGGGGTGCCCGGAGATGGTTGGATCACAGTCAGGATCAAGTCTTTCAATAATCCGGCGGATTCGCAGTTATTAGATTTCTTTTTCACTGCAGGCCAAACAACTCTGGTCGTATGTGGGGATCCTAATGGGAATTATGCTGAATATTATGGGGAAGCCTTGAATGAATTGGGCGTTCCCTTTAATAATTGGCCGCGATGGTTTGCTCCCATCACTGTTTCTGATATTCAGTTCTACACGAAGTTGATCTGGTTTACCGGTGATGCCGTTCAAACGCTGACGACCGCCGACATTTCAATTATCTCCGGTTATCTTGACGCCGGCAGGGATTTGTTCATATCCGGGCAGGGGATTGCGTCTGATCTGCGGGACAGCTCGTTCCTGAATGATTACTTGCATGCAGCCTTTTATCAAACCGAGGATCTGCGCCAAATTGAAGGCATAGCGGCTGATACAATTTCGTATGGATTGTCATTTTCAATATCAGGGCAGGGGGGCGCCGATAACCAGAATTTCCCTTCATCGATCATTCCTAAAAATTACTCTACTCCCACCCTGGTTTATGGTAACGGTCATATAGCGGGAGTGAAGTATTCTAACGGCGTGTCGCAACGCGTATTCTTCCCATTTGGTTTCGAGGCCATAGCGGATTCTTCCACTCGTGTTACTTTGGCTGGCAGGATTGCGGATTTCTTTGAAGTCACGACCGACATCAATTATGATGAGCCAGGATTGGAATTGCTTCCTGGGAGTATCAGCCTGGTCGGGAATTATCCTAATCCGTTCAACTCCTCGACTACTATTATCGCGGATGTAGGAATTGGGCAGGAATACACGATATCAGTATTTGATGTCGGCGGGCGATTAGTAAAGAACCTGCATCAAGGTTGGCTGGCGCCAGGGAATTATCTTTTCCCTTGGAATGCGCTGAATAATAGTTCTGGAGTATATTACTGTAGAGCCGTAGGCATTGTCAATCAAAGTCTGCCCTTATTGCTACTGAAGTGATCTGATCTTCGCAGAATCGATTTGCAACGAAAGCCCCAGCTTAGGGGCTTTTTTATTGATGGGGTCCTTTAGATATGAACGATGCTATTGGAGAAGCCACGAAGTCAAAATCATGGATAGGCCTGAAACGATGGCTACGGCTAAATTATCATCTATCCTTCCTGAATATGCTTCGGCTATCGTAGCAGTCACTGCCCCGGCAAGTCCTGTTTCCCAACGGATGCCAGGGGCGGCCATCGCCACAATGATGCATACGAGGAGACACCCAAGGCTTCCTTCGAATGTTTTATTTGTCCCCGGCAGTTTTATCCGGCCAATTCTCCTGCCCGTAAGTGCCGCCGCAATATCGCCAAGGATCACAAATCCCATCACAGCCGCCGCATTGGGAACGTCGAGGAAAATGATAGCGATTAGCCCCGATAAAAGGATGTAAGAGGCCCCGCTCAGTTTGTTTGCTTCATGCTCCCTGAGAACCGAACCGATTAGTTTTAAGAATAATCCATTGCCGGGTAGATGAAAGATACGGCTTAAGTCAATATATAAAGCCACCAGCAGTGCGAAGAATATAACAGGGATCGAAGTTCCCTTTCCAAATAGGTGGTACCCGACCGGCATAGAAAGGGAACAGAGATGAATTAATTTGCGGTATATTTCTTGTCGATAGCTGATTGGCATCCTTATAGGTTTATGAATAAGTGAAATTGATGATAAAGGGCAACAAAAAAAGCGGCTGGCGCCGCTTTTTCCAATCTAAATGTTTTCACTCAAGGTACTAGTTCTTTCATCGTAGGCCCGCCCAACTGTAGGGTAATCACATATTCATCCAGCAATTTCTTATTGATTTTGATATCGGATGTGTCACGAAGCTTAGCCATAAATGCTTTGCTGGCCTGCTCGTCAGCCTCTTTCTTTAATGAGCTTTTGATACGGCTCTTGACCTGGTCAAAGTTCTTGGAGCTTTTCCTGCTGACCAATTTGATAACATGCCAACCCCATTCAGTCTTTACTGGGGGCGAAATCTCTCCGACCTGAAGTGCGTTGGCGGCGTTCCAGAATTCCTTCGGCATCTCCTTTTCAGAAATAAAATCCAGGTCATAGGCCACTTCGCGAATTTCCGGCTCGCCAGGGTAATGATGCTTGGCCATCTGGACAAAGTCTGCTCCGGCCTTGAGAGAATCATAAACTGCTTTGGCTGTGATAGAATCTGTGAAAATGATATGATATACATGCAAAGGCTTATCTACTATGAACTCATCGATATGCGCATCAAAATAGGCCTGAAGGGCTGAATCGCTTGGCTCGAAGTTCTGAGCTGTGCGGGCTTCTTCTATTCTATTTCTGGCCTGAGTCATCATAAATTGATCAGCCTGACTTACGATGGTCGAATCCTGGAAATACCCCTTTTGCTTGGCGATCTGCAATAGAATGCCAGTGACAGACAGCGTCTTGAGCATCTCGATCTGGTCTGTTTCTGCCATCTTGTCGATATTCTTATAGCGCATGTATTTTGGCTTCTGATCCTTGTATTCGGCATAGGTCAAAGTGTCAAGGGCATTGACGATGACGACCCAATCTTGATCCTTGAGCGTCGAGTCTTCGTCATTAGCCAGCACAACCTTGTTGTAGGTATAGACAGCCGCTTCTTTTACGCTATCGACATAGGCTTGAGCATTCTCTCTTTCGGTGCGGGACTTTTCAGTTTGTTTTATTTGCTCCTTCATAGTCCCATCGAAGGGTTTGGTTTCTTCAGCTTTGTGTTCGACAAATTTGATGATATGGTAGCCAAACTCGGATTTTATGGGTTGGGAAATCTCATCGACCTTCATCGAGAAAGCAGCATCTTCGAATGGTTTCACCATACGACCCCGAGAGAAATAGCCCAAGTCCCCACCTCTTTTTGCGGAGCCGGGGTCTTTCGAGTACTCTTCTGCCAATTTAGCAAAATCCTCCCCGTTTAGGGCGCGCTGATAAACTTGGTCGGCAAGTGCTTTCGCTTTCTTCTCCGCGGCGGCGACCTTCTTGGGATTATTCATCTGGGTGGAATCGATATCGGCTTTTATCAAGATGTGGCTGGCTCTTATTTGCTCAGGAGTCTTGTAGCGGTCGATATTATCGTCGTAGTACTTGCGTAATTGGGCATCCGTAATCTCAGCCTTATTCGCAATTTCCGATTGATACATCAACTTCAATACTGGTTTTTCGAGGTAATCGTTTTGCTTTTTCTGAAAACCTGTGTTGGTTTTCAATTCCTTGTAAACAGAGTCAACCGATTGTTGCATCAGAACATCATCGATAAGCGTGTCCAGAGATTTGCGTTTCGCTTCAGCATTTTTCTCCGGAGTTGATTTTGATACTCTCTGATCCTTCACCACCGAATCGAACGCCGCATAGTAGATCGGTTGCTTATTTACAAATGCTATGATGCGGCGTCCACTAATCTGCCAGGAACTTCCGCAGGACGAGGTGATCATTGCGGCAATTCCAATCGAAATAATTACAAACGGCATTAAATGTTTCTTGAGATACATTACTTCAAATCCCTCTATTGGTTAGATGATTATATTTCCTAATATTGGAGGTCTAATATTCTAAAAATATCCGCCAAGGTTTATGCGGTAACTATTATCGAGTTCATCATGGCTAAGGTAAGCAAAATCGATTGAGAAGCGGCTAAGTCTGATTCCCGCTCCCGCCGTCAAGTCACCTCGAAATGAACCTATGCGTCCTGAAATGCGATCCCGAAATGCTATCTCGCCACCGAAGAAGAAATCCGAAGAGGCTCCGCCCAATGACATTGATGCGGTTTCTTGGCGGTGCTCGAATTTGATGGCGGCATCAGCCGCCATTAAGAATCTAAAATCGGATTTCTTGAAATCGTATGCTCCACCCAAATTCAAGCTAGGATAGATTGATTCTGTGCTTCCGCTGGAATATGAAAGAAAAGTGGCACTGGCATCTTTCAAGACAGCGGCAACCCGCAAATTCCGCATTAATACGGATTTCATTCCTAAATCGATCCCAAGCCCATAAGCCCTTTCATCGGCAAGTTTCCGGTAGATTAATTTGCCGGTGATTCCCAAGGCGGTCGCACCGCGCCATCGGGTTCCGAATGATGCCATGGCCACATAATCGGCATGCTTCCCAATGCGCGAGACTGTATATATATTTCCATCGTAGGGATTTATCCCTGCAAATCTGGGATCGTTAGAAATCTCGGTCAGTTTAATGCCTCCGCCTCCCAGACGTATCAATGCAACACCCACTCCGGCATCGCGCCCTTTCAGGGGCATCGCTCCCCCTATGAAATCTTGGTTTATGAGATTTCCAAAGGATTCTGTGTGCATGAAAATGGCCGATTTCTGTTCGACTGCATAAAGTCCGGCTGGATTATAATACGGCGCGGTGGCATCTTCAGCTATCGCCACAAAAGCCCCCCCCATACCCAACGACCGGGCTGATACTCCCAATTCCAGGAATTCCCCTGAATATTTGGCGGCGTATGAATTTACATTACTAAACGCCAAAACAGCCAAAGAGATACAAACAATAATTTTGCATCTTGAGCAGGCCATACTAATACCTATTTTCGCCATCTTAAACAAATCAATTTAATTTCCTAAACGATTCTGTCAATAAAAAAATCCGACAAATGCCCTGAAAATTGATAATGTCCAATCAGATATACTTTTACTGTAAAAAAGAGGCGGAGTTCCCTCCGCCCGGAAAAACCGTTCGATTGTTTTATTTCTTATCGCCTTCGACATTGGCACATTTTGCTTTTTCCGCTTCACTGCATGTCTTCTTTCCAGCTTTCATGGCGCAACAACCTTTGCCGTCGCCGGTCTTAGATTCTGCGGCGGTACACCCCATAGAAGAGGAATGCTCTCCGATCATCTGCAAATCGCCGATCTGCGCGGTGAAGCCAGCCAGTTTGACTGCCTCGACCAACGCGGCATCGCTTTGCTTTTTGTGGTCGTAAACTACGGTAGCACGGGATTGTTCGAGGTTAACATCACAGCTTTTCACGCCATCAAGGGCTGTCAAAGCGCTCTTCACCTTATTGACGCAGCCCATACAGGTCATACCTTCGACTTTCATCACCGCCTGATAGGATTGCTCGGAAGCGGCGACAGTTCTTTCTTCAGCGGAACAAATGCCGGAGAAAAAGGATGAAATCAGAATCAATCCGATCACTGGTAATAATGCTTTTTTCATAATTGCTCCTAAGTATATTTGATAGTTGATATATCCAAATTTAATATATAGCCGCTGCCGAAACTCCGGTACCCGAGAGGGGGGCAGAAACTCGGTGAACCTTGTATCCGACAACGGCGAATAAATATAGCCCCGAACCGTCAATATGTCAATTGTTTTTATTCAGGGGCTACATATTATCGTGCTCATGGCCGCTTTCTTCTTCTTCGCCACTTTCGTATTCATCAGGATGAGCCGCAAAGGTATCCCGGCAATGCTGGCTGCAAAAGAAATAGGTTTTGCCGTCATATTCAACCGCAGGAGTCATATTGGTAACAGTAACCTTCATCCCGCATACCACATCACTTGACGCAGTTCCAGTTTCATCAGCGGTTATTTTATGAACAGCCACTTTCGAAGAAAGGGTCTTGTCCTCCTGCTTTCCCTGTTGTTGCTGGCTATTCCCACAGCCGAGAATAAAAAACGGCAAAATTGTGAGCATAGCTAATGCAATTCTAATACTTCTTAAATTCATAATTACTCCTTAAGGAAAAACCCGAGCCAACTTAATCTGCACTGAAAATAAGCTCTCATTTTGCGTGCCGCAAGTCCTTTTTCAGGATACTTGCTATTTATGGTGTTGCGTTCTCATTGCGTTGAACACTTACCCACAAACGCCTGTAATGCAGATAGTCATTCAGAACTGCTTTCACGTAATGCCGGGTTTGGCTGACAGCGTGACGATCTAGGAAATAGGGGTCATCGTGATAAGCCGATTTCCGTGTCCATTTGCGGACATTACCCGGGCCAGCATTATATGCGGCCAAACCCCGAAATAAATTCCCATTATATGATGCAATTAGGTCCGCAAGATAAGCAGTGCCGATCTTAATATTCATTGACGGATTCTCAAGTCCTGACAGATCCCTTAATGTAAGATGCATCTTTCGGGCGGTGCTCTTTGCAGTTTTGGGCATCAATTGCATCAAACCCAAGGCCCCGGCGTAGGATTCAATCTTGGGATCGAACAGGCTTTCATTCTTGATTAATGCCCAAACGAGGAAAGGATCGATCCCCGTATTCATTGAACTGGCATAAACCTCACTGAAGTATAGCGGAGAATATAAGATGAAATCAGCATCAACAATTCGATTCAATTCATCTATCTTGGATCGCGTTAGTTCATAAAACTCATCATATTTACCGTTTTTGAGCAAATAGTCCATTATTCCCACTATCTCTCCAAGGGCATAATTGTCATAATTGCGGAGCTTGCCGAGCAAAGATAATCCCAGTTCCTCGAAACCGAGGTCGAAGGCCAATATTATCAAGCTGCAAGTATTATTTCCAGGTGAAATGGCAGTATTGGTATGAATCTCATCCAACAAGTGATGCCACCTTTCGGAAAATGATATTAGGGTTTCCCGAATACTGCTGGAATCCGTGAAGAAATCGGCGTTTTTAATCAAGGAAATGTCGGATGAAAGTCCGGCTATGGTGGGATAATACAAATCTTTTGACGATTTTTCTAATTGCCTCTTGATGGCCTCGATCAGTTCCGGGCGCGCCTTTTTAGCTGCCTGAAGAGCCCAAAACAATCCGTCCCTCCATTCTCCCTGCCGTCCTTCTGTGTCTTGCAAAGCAACAAATAATGAGCATGATTCATCGTACTTGCCTGCATCATAGGCATCCCAGGCTCTATCAAATAGGAGGACTTCCCGAATATTAAATTTTCTATCGGCGGGCTGAAGATCATAAATATAATTTATGACTTCCCTTGATTTGTTGTCCTTGTGAAACTCAATGAGTTCTTTGAATGCGAGAGCTTCTTTGGATAAATGATGCTGGGGATAGTCTCTTAGAAAATATTTTAATTCACTGATCGCATCGAGGTAATCCTTATTGAGGTAGGCAGAGATGGCGGCGTGGAACTTGGCTGTTGGCACTAGCTCTGATGCGAATGGTGAATTCATTTTAATAGATTTGAATAGCAATCTGGCGGTTTGATATTGCCCCATCCGCTGGCGACATAATCCTTCAAGGAATACAAGAGAATCGTCCGAGGGAACTTCTCGCAGATATTGGACTGCAGTGCGATTGAGACGCCTTTCATATAATAGGTAGCCAATTTTCCTTGAAAAGTCCCGGTTATCCTGGGGCAATAAATCGCAAATCGAATCCCTTAGAAACTGACGATTACATTTCAGCGCGAGATTGTAATAGCAATCATAGCTTTCGCCCCGCTTTTCGCTCAGTCCGAACGATTCTGCCGCCCGCAGATAAAAGGTGGAGGATACCGTGGGATCATATTCGCATTCTGCCGCTTCCTTGAATTTCTCGGCGGCCTGCAGAAAATTCCTTTTTGAAAAATCAGCTTCGGCGCTTAATGCTATCATTTCAGAATAGAAAATCCCTCCAGGATTGTCCTGGATATATCGAATGGCATAAGATGCCGCCTGGTCATACTCCTTGGATCCGGAAATTGCTTTCGCTGTCAAATATAGCTTTATTTCCCGCAATAGACTCGACTGTGCATTCATTTTCTCGAAATACTTAACGGCCGATTCAAAAAGGCCCCTCTGCAAATCAATGTAACCCTTTTGCAACAGAAGCAGGTCAGAAATTGAACACTCAATAGTATCCGAACCTGTTATCTGCCATTTGATTATTCGTTCCCGGGTTCCGGGAAATATTGAATCAATGGCGCTTTGAGCGCTTTCATAGTTTTTCGAAGAGATTAGCGAGGCCGGAAGCCATAAGAGATCGTGATTTGCCTCTGGCTGCTCCAAACGGACCTGCGGATCACCTGATTGGGCGATGCCCAAAATAATCGATAAGAGAATTGAGATGCTTATTATAGCCCTGATTTGGATTCCTCTCATTCTATCTGCTCCCCGTTGATCTATCATTCGCGGCTTATTCATATATCGGTTGAAAATCATAGACTATCAATTCCGTATTTTAATCAATTTATTGCCCGATCCTATTCTCATCCGATGAACATGAAAGCCTGCCGCAGCAAATGGTCGATATTCTACCCAGCTAATAGCTTTTCGAAAGTATCAAATTCCTGGCAGAAAATGATAGAGGGGCGAGAAAACCGCCAAGCATAAAATATGTAGGATGGAAAATAAGGACGGCAAATAGCAGCAGAGCCATGGCAAGAATTTGTATGCTTGACTGCCGAAGGGAAAAATGCCTCCCGATGATCAATTCTCCTTCCAAATCGGTGCCCCTTTCCTCGTCATTGCCATTCCTGGTCAGCCGGTAAATGAGAACATTTTCAAAGTGCCGTAAATCGATGATCAGATAGCTGAAAAAGGCGAATCCGGCGATTATCTCATTAATAGCTTCGAGAGTTAGATCCTCTGACAATTTCGCGATATACGAATTAATCAGAAGAAGCAACGGAATGCTTAAGCGAATTGCCCACCTAACTTTTGTATTCTTCAGGGTGGGCGAGCTTTTCGCTCCAATATATACGAAATAGCGGTTATGCCCTCGGGTATATAATTCCCTTGCCGCCTTAGTTAGGGTCTCATCAAGCACCGACAAGGAAAAAATCAGGAGGACGAAAATCACGGGTTGTTGCAGAATGCCTTCGCGAACAAAATCCATTAGAAATTGCCTGCCAATGAAAGCAGCTCTTTTACCGGATTGAAACTTCGGCGATGGATAGGGCTGGGCCCATGCTCTTTTAACGCTCGAATATGTTCGGTGGTGCCATATCCCTTATTGCGCTGGAATCGGTATTGCGGATAATCACGTGAGTATTGGATCATTATTTCATCGCGCGTAACTTTAGCGATTATGGAAGCCGCCATGATGGAGGGGATCCTTGAATCTCCTTTGATCAAAGGATATTGCTCAATTTCCAAGCCCGGGACAGGCCTATTTCCATCGACCAAAATTATCTCGGGTGTTATACTTAATTTCTCAAGGGCAATGCGCATAGCTTTAAGAGCGGCATTCAAAATATTGATGCGATCTATTTCATTTATGTCCACTAAACCCACGCCCACTGAAGTTGCCCGTGAGAAAATCAAATCAAAAAGCGCCTTCCGCTTGTTGGCGGAAAGACGCTTGGAATCATCGAGATTGGGAATAGGCTGATCTGGATTAAGTATTACTGCGGCAGCTACAACAGGGCCAGCGAGCGGGCCTCGCCCGGCTTCGTCCACTCCTGCCACCAGCTTATTCGGAAATAGAAAGTCCATCTATTCGGTTTTCTTATCCCCCTTAGCCTTTTTGTCATCAACCTCCATCCTCAATTCGTCAATTCGAGCTGATTTTCCAGTGAGCTCCCGCAAGTAAAATATCCGGGAACGACGCACTCGTCCCTTACGGAGGGTCTCTATCTTGGCGACATTGGGAGAGTGCAATGGAAATACCCTTTCGACGCCAATGCCCGACGATATTTTCCTAACAGTGAATGATTCTCCCAAGCCATCGCCTTTACGTTGAATGACTATGCCCTGATAAACCTGAATCCTCTCTTTGTCACCCTCTTTGATTTTGACATGAACTTTGACAGTATCGCCTGCTTTAAACTCAGGAGAATCCTTCTTCTTGTATTGGTTTTCGATTTGTTTGATAAAATTCATTTTCTAACCTCATTTATTTTATTCCATTATTTTCTCTTGCTATATTCTTGATACAAGTCCGGACGGATCTTCTCAGTTCTTCGGAGCGACTCATCGTGCCGCCACTGCCTTATTCGGGTGTGATTCCCCGATAATAGGACTTCTGGAGCCTTGATGCCTTTATACTCTGAGGGGCGTGTATAAACCGGAGCTCCCAGCAATCCATTAAAATGGGAGTCGCCAATAGCCGAATCCATATCCCCCAAAACCCCGGGCAATAATCTGACAATCGCCTCGGTCATTACCAATGCCGCCAATTCCCCTCCGGAAACCACATAGTTCCCGATTGAGAGTGGAACAATATCCCAAAGTGCCTTTATCCGTTCATCCACGCCTTTATATCGCCCGCATAAGAAGACCAGTCTGGACTTATCCGAAAGTTCAACCGCAGTTTGTTGCTCAAATTTCATTCCGGCCGCATCGGTTAAGATTATTGCTGTATTTTCATCCGGGTTGAGCGCCCCCAGAGCATTGTCCAATGGTCCAACCATCATAACCATCCCGGGTTCGCCGCCAAAGGGTTTATCGTCAACCGTATGATGCTTGTCCTGAGAATAATCCCGCAGGTCATTCAGTCGGTAGTCAACAATGCGATTCTCACGGGCGCGGCCGAGAATTGAAGTCCCTAAAATGGCCGGAAAGATTTCCGGAAAAATTGTCAGGTAATCGATTATCACTTATTCACTCATCGCAGTTGCGGTATCTATTATGATTTTCCGCGATCGCCGGTCTATTCCCTTAATCGTCGATTTCAAGGCGGGGATCAGCCATTCCTTTCCATCGGAATCTTCAATCATTATGACATCATTGGCTGGGAAATTAACGGCATCTGTTATTATCCCGACTTTACGGTCATTCATATCGAATACTTCAAATCCCTTTAATTCAAAGGCGTAAAATTGGTCTTTGGGGAGTTCCGGAAGTTGGCTTGCCGGTATTTTTAATTCAGCGCCGCTAAATGTCGCTCCAGTCTCCGGGTTATCAATCTCCTTAAACTTTATCCTCAATCCATCCTTCTGGGCTTGAGTGAATTCAATCCTCAGTCCAATGATATGAGGTCCTTTGAAAGCCGAGATTTCCTTGATACCCTTGAAAGGCTCATACCACCTGGATTCATTTTTCACAATTACCTCACCCTTGACGCCATAGGGTTTGATTATGGTGCCTATGGTGACCAGGGTCTCCGTTGGTGGCATAGAAGTTAATATCAGCTTTGTTTTTCAGCTCCGGCGCCTTCTGCCGAAGGAACCTCCGTCTTGGCAGTAGCCGCTTTTTTGGCCTTGCCCTTTAGCTTCTTTTTTCCGAGCAATTCGGTCTTGATAGCGACGGCGGAGACATCCTCACCTTTCTTCATCAACTCCCATTTTTTCAGCAATCCGACGCGTCTGAACAAAGATCGCACCGTTTCCGATGGAAGAGCTCCTTTATTGAGCCATTCATAAACCTTATCCTCCTTCAAGGAAACTCTGGCGGGATTGAAAATGGGTTGGTAATTGCCGAGCGCTTCGATGAAACGTCCATCACGTGGAAAGCGAGAATCCGCCACAACCAATCGATAGAAGGGGCGATTCTTGGCGCCCATTCTACGTAGTCTGATCTTTACTGACAAATGTCCTCCTTAATATTTAACATGAAATAGTCCGCTATAATCCAAATTTCGGGAGCCCTCCTGCGAAGGCTTTCATATTTTTGCCCGTGAATTTCTTAAGCATTTTCTGCATCTGAGAAAATTGTTTCAAAAGACTGTTGACATCCTGGATGCTTGTTCCGGAGCCTCTCGCAACCCTATGGCGTCGGCTGCCATTGAGAATATGTGGCTCTCTTTTTTCTTCAACGGTCATGGAATTCAATATCGCCTCGACTTTGACCAGCTCGTTGCCATCCATATTGATACCCTTGAGAGATTTTCCAATTCCAGGTATCATTTCCAAAAGAGATTCCAGCGGCCCCATTTTTTTCAATTGCTGGAGCTGGCTGTAAAAATCCTCGAGAGTGAAACTCTCTTTCTGGAGTTTTTCGGTCAGCCGGGCGGCCTCTTTCAGGTCAACAGTTTGCTGAGCCTTTTCAACCAGAGAGACGATATCTCCCATCCCCAAAATACGCGATGCCATTCTATCGGGATAAAATTTTTCTAAGGCGTCGAGCTTTTCTCCTACACCCACTACTTTGATGGGTTTGCCGACAACGGCTCGAATGGAGAGCGCCGCGCCGCCGCGAGCGTCGCCATCAAGCTTGGTCAAAGCCACGCCGGTTATTCCCAACCGCCGGTCGAATTCGCTTGCTATATTAACCGCATCCTGGCCGGTCATAGTGTCTGCAACGAGAAGAATCTCGATGGGGGAAGTGGCTTTTTTAATATCCGCCAGTTCCTGCATTAACTGGTCGTCGATGTGCAATCTGCCGGCGGTATCAAATAGGACATGAGTGTATCCGCGATTTATGGCTTCTGCCGATGCGGCTCTGCATATTCCGACAGGTTTATCATCTTTATAAAAGACCTCTATATTCAATCCTTTGCCGAGAGTCTTCAACTGCTGAATGGCGGCAGGACGGTAAATATCAGCGGCTACCAACAGAGGGTTCTTGCCGTTGCGTCTATAATGAAGGGCAAGCTTAGCGGCAAGAGTTGTTTTGCCTGAACCCTGCAACCCGCAAAGCATTATTATGGTCGGGGGCATAGGAGAGATTTCAAGCTCGGCGACCTGGCCTCCCAATAAAGTGATAAGCTCCTGATGCACAATTTTGATTACCTGTTGACCCGGGTTGATGGAACGGAGCGTATTTTGTCCAATTGCTTTTGTTTCAATAGACTGTATGAAGTCCTTGGCGACCTTATAATTAACATCTGCTTCCAGAAGCGTTCGCCGAACCTCGCGCAATGAATCCCGGATATTTTGCTCGGTCAGTTTTCCTGCACCGCGAAGCGTCTTAAAAACTCGTTCTAACTTCTCTGATAATTCATCAAACATGCTATTGGGCCAATTAGTATCTAATAATTAGAGTAAGCAAAACAAACACTCATTATAATATAATTCTCTCATTAAGCAAGAAATATTTAAGAGATTGTTCCATCGAATACTGACCCGTGTCGGTCAGCGAATGATTCTCCTTGCTCCTTTGTATGACATCTCATAGTACGGCTCTTCAAGAGATGAGATGATTGTGCCGTCAGATATGGAGACGTGCACGAAACGGTTTGCTCCGATGTAGATACCCACGTGAGTTATCTTTTTGTCATTGATTGAAAAAAAGAGCAGATCGCCGAAATTCCACTTTCCATACTGAACGGATTCACCGATAAGATGCATGTTATTTGAACTGCGAGGCAATTCTATTCCAGCGGCATCATGATAGACTCTCCAAACCAAGCCCGAACAATCCATTCCCTTCATTGATAAACCACCTATCCTGTATGGTACTCCCAAATAGGAATTGATTTCGGTTCTCATCCGCTCGAAAATTGCATTCTTCTGCGCGTTTGAAAGCGGAGGATTAAGAGTGGGAGCGACCGGATAATGTGCGCATTCAGTCAAAGCCAATAAGACGGATAGAAAGAAAGCTATCGATAGATAAATCCGCCGAATAAGCATCCTAAAGACAGATCGGCAGACCTGACATGATTCCCATCCCAATATCGCTAATATCTAACTGTCAGATAGAAAATCTGGGACTTACGTTCAATCACCAGCGTAAAACGATCTCCCTTTTCGATCTGCTTGATAATATTGAAATACTCATTGACATCGGTTACGCTAAGACGGACTATTTGACGAATTACATCGCCGGACTGGACATCCCAAGTGGCGGCCTGGCTATTGGGCTGGATTTTGACAACGGCGACGCCAGAATGCCCCTCGGCTTTTAACTGGCGCTGGACTGCAGAAGTGATATCAGTAACATAGAGCCCGAATTTATCGAGCCGGGCATTTGATAAAGCCGATATTGCTTCCATAGGCGTAAGACCTATTTCAATTTCCTTGCCTTTTCTCAACACTTGCATTTGGACTTTCTTGCCGGGGCGCACAAAGTTTTCGAATTCCTCCCAATCGGATTCGTCTTTTATCTCATTCTGATTGGCTTTTAGGATGATATCGGCCCGTTGCAAGCCCGCTTCCTCTGCTGGGCTGTCTGCCTCCGTATCGACGATTATGACACCTTTGCTAATCGGGAGGTCCATGCTCTGGGCCAGCAGGGGAGTAATATTTTGAATATAAACGCCAATCCATGCTCTGATAACCTCTCCGTGCTCAATAAGGTCTTTGACTATGGCTTTGGCGCGATTGATAGGAATGGCAAATCCGATCCCCTCGGAACCTCTGCTTGATGTAAATATGAAGGTATTGATGCCTATCACTTCCCCTAACGCATTGGCCAGCGGTCCTCCGGAGTTTCCTGGATTGATCGCCGCGTCGGTTTGAATCATAGCCTTATAACTTTGCACTTGATCTGGATCGCGCTTAATATCCCGATGGAGGGCGGAAATCACGCCTGCCGTAACGGTTGGTTGTGTATCTTCCATCAAAAAGCCAAATGGATTTCCGAATGCTATGGCCCATTCTCCAATTATCAAATCGTCCGAATTACCCAGTTTGGCATAAGGTAAATTACTTCCATCAATCTTGATCACAGACAAATCGCTGGTATGGTCAAGACCAATAACTTTGCCCTCAAATTCATCTCCTCTCGGCAAGACCACCCGTATCGTCTTCGCATCCTCTACCACGTGCGCATTGGTGAGTATGTAGCCTTCCGGATCAATTATAACGCCCGAGCCCAAGGATTGAATTTTTTGAACATATTTGCGAGGCGGAACATACCATCCCCAGAATTCCGAATAAAAATCATCCATTGGCGATCTGGTGCGCATCACCCGCTCTTGAGTTACAGTGAGAGAGACAACTGCAGGTCCGACTAACTCAGCAGTCTGAACTATGGCATTGCGCCGTGTTTGCCCGATGGCTTCAGTCTGATCGGAGGTGGTCATTCCGGTTGGAATGATGCGCGCTTCAGGAAAGGAATATCCTTCTGCGGCTACCGTAGCGCCTTTATTCGCATTCTGCCCGGAAGAGAAATAATCTCCCGCGATCAGAGCCGCCGCGGCAACTCCAGTAAGCAATATCAAAGCAAATAGCGCAATTCTCTTTTCCATCCCTTCACTCCTTCATTCGCTTTCGCTAAACACTGTTATCCCGCCGGCGAGTAAGTATCCATCAAAACTGAAGCCGGCCGCACTTCGGTCGTTTTCAACTTCAAGAATGTTTTCTTCCGAGAAAACCCTTATCCCGCTTTTAAGGAGCGCGGCAGTGGTGACACCCGCACCTTTGACCAATTGGCCCTGCCGATAAATCCATTTTACACCGCAGGATGGTGAGCGTTCCTTCATTATCGCAAATTTGATCTCTGATCCTTCAATTGCCTTCAGGACTCTGCCGGCGCCGCTTATAAAGGATTCAGTGACATCTTTATAGCCAGTTTCTTGAATGACTCGAGATAATCCATCAAGGACATCTGCTCCATCCCCATAACTGATTTCGCATGCTGGCCGCGGCGTCGGCAAGCCGCCCAGAATTTCCGGACAGATGCTTTTTACCAGGTACTTGTAGGATAAATTCAAGACCATTTTATTGATTTGTGATTTTCCGTCATAGCGGCAATTTTCACCGAGAAGACAACCGCTGATAATGACAGTTTCAAGCATAAATATGGAGAGATTCGATGGAAGATTATCCCATCCTCCATCCAGTTATTTATTTTATGGTCCTAATATCCGAAGCCAGTAATTTTCGTTTGTTTTGCAAAGATAGCCGGAGCGACAGCTACTCTTTGGAATCCATCCCCACCGTCTTTTCAGTCGCTTGAGAGGATTTATGTTTAAGCTCTCTGCTCTGGGACTTGGCATCTTTGCCGGATTCCGATGTTTTGGCATATTTAACGATGAATTCCTCAGTCAATCTTCGGGCTTCCTCATCCGTATATTGAATGGGCGGGGACTTTTGAAAATAGGCGGCCGGCCCTATCAAAGTTCCAGAGAGTCCATTATCAAGACCAAGTTTGCAGCAGCGGACGGCGTCAATCACTACTCCCGCGGAATTAGGGGAGTCCCAAACCTCCATTTTCAATTCGATATTCAAAGGAACATCACCGAAAGTCTGGCCTTCCATCCTGATATAGGCCCACTTGCGATCAGAAAGCCATTCCACATAATCAGATGGTCCGATGTGGACATTGCCTTTACCGATATCATAATCCAATTGAGATGTGACAGCATTGGTTTTGGAAATTTTCTTGGATTCAAGCCGTGAACGTTCGAGCATATTCAAGAAGTCGGTGTTGCCGCCGACATTCAGCTGGCTGGTGCGAAGGAGCTTTACGCCGCGGTCGCGGAAGAGACGGGTTAGAACGCGATGAGTTATAGTAGCACCGACTTGCGATTTTATGTCATCGCCAATCATAGGAAGGCCGCGCTTCTTGAAACGGTTTTGCCAGTATTCCTCTCTGGCAATGAAAACCGGTATGCAATTTACCAATCCGCATCCTGCTTCTAAAATTTGTTCAACATACCATTTGGTTGCCTCCTCGGAACCGACTGGCAGATAGTTGACGACGATATCAGTTTTTGTTTCCTTGAGAACTCCGACGATATCCGCAGTTGGGCCGGGAGCTTTCTCAATTATTTCTGAAAGATATTTACCCAAACCATCATGAGTCATTCCGCGATGAACCGGTATCCCCAGATGAGGAACATCACAAAATTTATAGGTATTGTTCGGTTTGGTATAGATGGCTTCAGAAAGGTCCTTACCTACCTTATTCTTGTCAATGTCAACGGCGGCGGAGAATTCGATGTCACGAATATGATAGCCGCCCAGATTCACGTGCATTAAGCCCGGGACAAAGTCACCTTCTTTTGCATGCTGGTAATAATGCACTCCCTGGACGAATGAGGAAGCACAATTACCCACTCCGATAATGGCGACTCTGACTTTACCCATAAAAACCTCCAATATGTAACATAGCCATTTCTCTAAACTAAGTTATTTAGAATTGTTATACGTGTAAATAATTCTCTGGATCGCCGTGATATTTGAAAATAACGCCACGATAATTATAGCGATTATCATAACGCCGCTCCAGAAGTGACTGAATATAGCCCCTGCCGATAAATAAGTCAAGCGCTCCGGACGTTGCATAATTCCAACCTTGCACTCAATCCCCAACCCCTCGGCGCGGGCGCGGACATAGCTGGTCATGAAAGAGCCTCCGATTGTCAATATCAACAGCGCATCGATCAGAGGATCAATATAGAAGGCTACAAGGCCCATATAAACAAAAACCTCCGAATAGCGATCAATTGATGAGTCAAATAATGCTCCATACTTACTTACTCGGTTAGTGCTTCGGGCAAGCTGGCCATCCATGACATCACAAATGCCAGCGATTATGAGCAACACTCCCGCCAAAATAAAATTGCCACGATAAAATCCATAACCAGATAGAATCGATAATAGAAAACCGGCGATGGTCACAATATGAGGGTGAACTCTCCAGCTTATTAAGATGTTGGCGATGGGTTGCATCATAACCATAAACCCATCCACAAATATTTTGCCTACAAGTCTGATTGCCATAAATTATCCCAAAATGTTATCTATATAAAATCAGCACCGTTAAAGTCAAGCAATTATTCGGGAGTAATTATTATCACTACTTGGATAATCACTTCTCGAAATGTATTTCAAGCCATCAATAAATATTTTGAGGATCGTCGAAGAATAGATGAAGAATCATTAATTATCGCAATGATTGGATTGCCGTTCTATAATTTGTGGATTTAAAGATATAGCTTCCAGCCGCAAGGACATTGACCCCCTTCTCTTTTGCCAATAAGGCGGTATTGCTATTTATGCCACCATCGACAGACAGAAGCGGCTTATGCTCACCAGCCCTGATATGCTCCCTGATTAGGTCCACTTTCTCAAGCGCTTCGGGAATAAAATCCTGTCCCCCAAATCCGGGATTCACAGTCATAATCAATATCAGCGAGAGCATATCGATAAAAGGCAATATCGTCTGGGCGGGAGTTGCGGGATTCAAGGCGATGCCGGCTTTTCCGCCAAGGTTTTTGATGCTGGAAAGTGTGA
>PFXJ01000092.1:12949-82372 GCA_002791595.1 candidate division Zixibacteria bacterium CG_4_9_14_3_um_filter_46_8 | reverse complement strand
CATCGATTGTCTGTTGGACTGAGTAAGCCACATCCCAATCACTGCCGCCATAAGTCCGGGTCCACAGGGTATCCCCGACAGCGTCGGTTTTCACCAAAAAGAAATCTTTGCCACCAGCACCCAAGGACTCTGTATAACCAGCGATTATGTATCCGCCATCAACTGTCTGTCGGACAGAGAGAGCCACATCAGCATTACTGCCGCCATAAGTCCGTGTCCATAGGGTATCCCCGGTACCATCGGTTTTCACTAGATAGAAATCCCAGTCGCCAGCACCAAAGGAAGCGGTCTCACCAGCGATTATGTATCCGCCATCGTTGGTCTGTTGAACAGAGTAAGCCCCATCCCAATTACTCCCCCCATAGGTCCGCGTCCACAGGGTGTCGCCGGGAGCGGCAAACGCTGCAGAAATAGGAATTACCCCCAAAAACATCGTCAGCATGAGACTTTTTTTCATAATGACGCTCCTCAGCAAATATTGATTTTAATACTCTCCGCCCGCAAACCGCAGGTACTTCCGTGCGCGGCAGACGTCCTCGTCTGCCTACCCATCAAGGCAGACCGGGAGGTCTGCCATACACGCAATGAGATGGACGTTGATTTAATTTTACAATGATTTCCGGAATTGTCAAGGAGTATTTTTCGTGGGACGGGATTTGGGGTGGGAGCAATCTCCCTCACCGCCTGCCCCCTTTCCTTGCAGTGTCATTCCGGACTTGATCCGGAATCCAGATTCATTTCTGGATACCAGCGTTCGCTGGTATGACACTCGAAGTCGGATTAAGAGAAACGTCAAGCCCAAGTAGGTTTGACCTACTCTCCTCTCTCGTTCATCGGAAGAGGGTAGCTCCGCCGCAGGCGGAGGCGGGTGAGGGAATTGCCTTTCCGACTTCTCATGCATCTTCATCAACACCCACTCTATCCTATTTTCAACATCATCATTTCTAAACCTGATGACCTCGGACGAGTGGCATGGTCAAGTCGAACCCCTTCGTCCCGGATTTAATCCGGGATTGGGGTTAGGCTTGGCTATGTTTATTGTTCACATGCCCAAGCTCGCCTATCGCATATTGTGAATTGGCTTGACAACCAAGTCAGTTGCCGATAAACTTCATCAAATCGCATCGGGATATGAAATTATGATCGCTCTATGTTTTGCCATCTTTCTCTTGATTCTTCCAACTGCGGCTATCGGAGGCGTAAGGGCTTTTGACACGCCCGATGATGGCGGTAATAGTATCACTGTGGTCTGGGATACCGAGCCGCTCAGGGCTTCTCAAGCCGAATATGTCCGGATAGAGATTCAAAGGAGGGTTGTTTCCGGTTCCGGTTGGGACGATTTGGGGAAAATACCAATCGATGATTCTGTTTATGTTGACGATAATGTAGAAAATGGGGTAGGCTACACATACCGTCTGATCTTCACCGATGTAAGTGGCGGGGCCATAATAGTGGACTCCGAACCGGCGAAATCATCACCGCAATTGTTCAATTCCCGCCGAACAAATGTTTTAATTGGGGTGCTGATTTGCATCGTGGTTCTGGGATATTATTTTTATCGGGGGCGGAAGGGCGGATTCTTCTACGTCCGGCCGATAGCCGGTTTGCAGGCGATTGATGAGGCGGTTGGTCGCGCCACAGAGCTTGGCAAACCGATACTATATTCTGCGGGCAGGGGAAGTATGCAAAGGGTGGCTACGATTGCCTCGATGAATGTGCTTTCCTCGGTGGCGACGAAAGCCGCCGAATATAACACGCCGCTACTGTTTCCCAATAACGATCCCGTGGTTGCCGCCGTTGCCCAAGAGGTTGCTTATGAGGCGTATGTCAAAGCCGGACATCCCGACCGTTATGTGGCTGAGAATATCTTCTACCTGACCGATAGCCAATTCGGATATGCGGCGGCGGTCGATGGAATTATGGTAAGACAAAGGCCTGCCACCAATCTCTTTATGGGGTCATTCGAGGCGGAGTCCCTGATTTTGGCCGAGACCGGCAATTCTATCGGCGCCATTCAAATCGCCGGAACCGATTCCACCATCCAGCTTTCGTTCTTTATTGTCGCTTGCGATTATGTATTGATTGGGGAGGAGTATTTTGCGGCATCAGGGTATTTGGCCAAGGATCCTCTGGTTCTAAGCTCGCTAAAAGGGCAGGATATGCTTAAGCTGATATTAGGGATTTTGCTCATATTGGGCGCCATCTTGGTGACTGCTGGAGGCGGCGAATTGCTTTCTGTTCTTGAGATAGGATAACCCGCAATGCATCGGAAACTTCCCCTATTAATCTGCTTTGCCTTGGGGACTTTTATGCTGGTTCAATTTTTTGTGCCGCATAAAGCTTCGACCGCCCTGTATGAAGCGATTCTGGATTGGGTGCAGATCATATACGCATTCTCACTGCTGGTGGGAGCGATGATGCTGATAAAGCATCACGCTGTCATCGCTTCCGGCAGAGACGCCAAAGAGCGGCCTTTCAGCATTTTGATCCTTATGGGAATAACGGTTATGTTGGTGGCGGGTCTGTTTTTTGGAAGAGGCGAGGGAACCGTCTTTCATTGGTTATTTCAAAATGTGCAGGCGCCGATGCAAGCCACAATGTTTTCGCTTCTGTCATTTTTTGTGGCTTCCGCGGCCTATCGAGGATTCCGGGCCCGCAACAGCCAGGCGATATTCTTGCTGGTGGCGGCGATTATAGTGATGTTGGGAAGAATTCCAGTGGGAGAAATAATATCTTCATATATCCCCAAAGCGGCAGATTGGATTCTCAATGTGCCTTCGATGGCGGCCCGTCGGGGAATATATATCGGGATTGCCCTGGGGACTATCGCCACTTCGCTACGGGTGATACTGGGAATTGAGCGGACCTACCTGGGAGGAAAATAGGATGGGTCAGAATGATAAGAACAAAATGGGCATTCAGGGTCGTCATTTTATTTTCATCTTGATGGCCATAGTGGTAGCTGCTCCGCTGATATTTCGAGTCGGGTTGCCGTTGAGAGTCACTGCGGAAGTCCGGCAGGTCTATGGATTTCTTGACCGGCTCCCTCCACACTCGGCGGTGATATTCTCATTTGACCATGAGACTTCGACCTTGCCGGAGATGGTGCCATTGGCGGAGGCCCTGCTAAGGCATTGTTTCAGGAAAAATCTTAAAGTATTCGGAATGGCGCTTCTGGCGGAAGGGGCGGCGGTTGGTGATGACAATCTGCGCCGCATCGGGAGTGAGTATGATAAGAAGTATGGAGAGGATTATCTCTTCTGGGGATTCCGTCCCCAATTTACGACGGCGATTCTGGCGCTGGGGGAGCGAATTGACCATGAGTTCCCTTCGGATTATACCGGCCAGGATATACGGAGCTTTCCGGTTATGGAAGGTATAGAAAATTATAAGGATATTGCGGCGGTAATAACAGTCGGCGATGGCGATATTCCGGTTTATTGGGTCAATTATGCCCAGGCAAGATATGGCGTAAAGATTATCCCGGCGGTCACCGCAGTAATGGCGACAACTATGTATCCTTTTCTGCAGTCCGGCCAATTGGTCGGTCTGGCGGCGGGGCTCAAGGGAGCGGCGGAATATGAAATGCTGATTGGAAAACCGGGGCGGGCAGTCAAAGGGATGGATGCCCAATCCGGCGCGCATATCTTTGTGATTATTTTGATATTGGTTGGGAATACAGTGATGATAGCGGGAAGAAGGAGGAAAGGCCGATAATGAATTACGGGATAACCGTGGCCGCGATATTGACGCTGGCGATTTATTCATTTTTGTATAAGGACAATCCCTTCTACAAGGCGGCTGAGCACATATTATTGGGAGTGAGTGTTGGTTATTTCGTGGCGGTAACTGTTTCCACCACGTTGATTCCCAAGCTTTTTATCCCGATTTTCAGCGAAGGGAAGCTTTCCTATATCATTCCCGGCATTTTGGGCATGGTGATGTTTCTGCGCTTTTCCAAAAAGCTATCACCTTATTCGCGAATACCGCTATCGATTATCATCGGTGTGGGAGCCGGGGTGTCGATACCGGCGATGATGCAGGCCCAAATAATTGCGCAAATGAAAGCCACTATGTTGCCCATCAACAGTTTATCCAACATCATAATCATCGTGGCCGTTTTATCGGTGCTGATTTACTTTTATTTTTCGCAACCGCATAAAGGCGCAATTGGAGTCGGCGCCAAGATCGGAATTTATTTCCTGATGATATTTTTCGGGAGCACTTTCGGCTATACGGTGATGGCGCGAATCTCACTTTTAATCGGCCGCCTACAATTTCTTCTGGGCGACTGGCTGGGATTTATCGATTGAGATGATGTGCAAGAAATGCAAAATAGCGATGGTCGAACAAAAGCGCTCCTTCCACAAGAAACGCAAATGGATTTGTCCGAAATGCGGCGCAGTCCGATTTCAGCAGAATTCTTCCAAAAAGCATAAAAATGTTTAAGATAGGGACCTCCGGATATAGCTTTGCCGACTGGGTCGGGCCTTTCTATCCCCCGGGCATCGAGAAAGGAAAGATGCTTGATTATTACAAGGATCATTTCAGGTGCGTGGAGATAAATTCCACATATTATGGGATTCCGCACCCGAGCGTCTTTTATAACATGGCGCGAAAAACGCAGGATGATTTCGAATTTATCGTGAAAACCCATCAGGACTTCACCCATTCGCGCGATGAGAGCTTTGGCGGTGCCGCCAAACTATTGGAAGCTGTCAAGCCATTGATCGAGTCCGGTAAACTCAAGGGATTTCTGGCACAATTCCCGTGGTCATTTAAGCTCACTCGTGCCAATCTGGAATATTTCAAGCGGCACATGCATGATTTTGAAGGGCACAATCTGTTTGTGGAGTTTCGTCATAATAGCTGGGTGACGCCCAAGCTTTTCGAAATGCTATCCAGGGAAAAAATCGGGTACTGCAATGTGGATGAACCGCAACTTGACGGAATGCTCCTGCCCGATGGAAAGGCGACTATCGATATCGGGTATGTTCGATTTCATGGACGCAATGAAGCCAAATGGTGGGGCGGGGGTGGCGAACGATATGATTATAACTACAGCGGGTCGGAACTGGATGGCTGGCTAGCATACCTGCGCCAACTCAAAGAAACCACCCAGAGCGTATATCTATTTTTCAATAACTGCCATCAGGGCCAGGCGGTGAAAAATGCCAAGCTACTCCAACAGATTCTTCGGGAGGAGTACGGGGAAACAGGCATCAATTGATTGATACGGGCTATCGGAGACTGATCGGCGCGATACAGGGCTCCCGCCCTACAGGAAATATGGATCGTTTGTGACCGTAGCGCGGGGCATCCCTGCTCCGCAGGCTGAATGCGGCATGTGGAGTTGCCGCACTACCGGGGAATAGTGTATGCTTGGTGGCGCAGACATTCTTGCCTGCGGGTCTACACGTGGGATGTGAATGTCCCGCCTACCCGATGGAGGGACGCGTTTCATCGCGTCCTTTGTCCCACCATCGGCCCCGACGGAGCGTGGCCCTCCAATTTGATTTACCATAATAATCCCAAATAGGTGCGTTTTTTTCTTGACTCAATCGTGAATCACGGTTTATTATGCGTTTTATTATGAGGCGTGAGAAATGCTTTTGAAAGAAGTGCAATGCTTTTACATAGGAGGAGTGCGTTGTTGGATAACAAACTGCTAAAGCTGTTGCTTATTGTTGTTATGGGGACAGGATTCATAATTACGGGTTGCGGCAAAGATAAGGTGGTCCCTCCAAATCAAAGTCCAGTTGGAAGTATAACATCCAGCGCGGACTCGATTGGAGCCGGCGAAACCATTACGTTGACAGCAGCTTATACGGATCCTGACAACGATGAGATGACATTTGCGTGGGTGGTAGCCGCTGGAAGATTGTTCTATCCGGAAAGCACCGTGACCGACTGGAATGCTCCGGACCGGAGGGGGATTTATAGTTTCTATCTGACTATTAGTGATGGTCAGCTTGAAATCCTGGATTCGATTCGCATTAATGTGGATACTTATACTCCGCCGACTGGAAATGATACCAGTTATTATATTGGGGCGGAGACCTGTGCTGACGGCGGGTGTCATGGGGACATAGCCGGCCGTCCGGCGCTTTATACTTCGTGGCTTGAAAGCAAGCATGCCAATGCGTTTGAATCGTTATTGGATGGGGGCAATGGGGAAAATGATAATTGTTTGCCCTGTCATACCACTGGCTGGGATGCGGGATTAGCTAATGGCGGCTATGATGAATTTCATTTCCCATATTTGGAAGGTGTGCAGTGCGAAGAATGTCATGGACCGGGGTCGGAGCATAAGGTTACCATCCAGACCATAGATAGTCTCCAATCCTGTGTGAATGCTGGACCTTGCCATCCGACTGAAGCCGATTCGATTTATAAATGGTCTAATCGGGATTCGTTGGATTGGAATGGCGGTGTTTATGATCATACAGACAGCTTCGATTCGGTCATGGTGATGACTATAAGCGCTGCTCAGTGTTCGGATTGTCATGAGACTAAACATTATAATTATAGCGCTCAATGGGATTCATCAGCGCATTCGACTTCTGCCAATGCCGCCGGCGCCAATCCCTGCGGAGATGCCTGCCATACTGCCAATGGATACCTTGACTGGCTATTCACGGACAGCCATGGACAGCATTACCCCTTTGATCCTCCGAGGACATCAATCGCATGCTTGGTTTGTCACGATCCGCACTTCCCTCAGCATCCCGGGGAACTTCGTGAACCCCAGGGAATTCTCTGCTCAAGGTGTCATAATGAGAAGCAGTTGGAAGTGGATGATTTTTCTGAGCCGGTTCACGTCCACGGAGCGATGTTTGCGGGTGTGGGCGGTCATGAGTACGACAGCACTTATACGAATTCAGCACATACGGCTTTGCTAAATAACCAAGCCTGCGGCTCATGTCATATTTCTAAGGTTTCGTCAAATGATGATGGCTTGGCACAGCATACACCGCATAAATTCCAGCCGTCGCTCGATAACTGCACCGGTTGTCATATTGGAGCCACCAATTTCAATGTCAATGGCGTTCAGGATTCTATGACGGTTCTCTTGGATACTCTTGAGGGATTACTGGCCAGTGAGCCGAGCGGCACGGATAGTACCTATGCGGCGTTCAATTGGAAATTTGTCAACAATGACGGCAGTAAGGGAGTGCATAACAGTAAATATGCCTTTAAGTTGCTAAATGATGCAATTAACTCGCTGACTATAAGTCGGTGAGCATAGGTTCAGCAAGGCATTCGAAAGGCCGCCGCCAGGCGGCCTTTTTAGTGTGCTTTTATTTTCCTGCGCGAGAATGGATTATATTGACATAGGACATTGCACTAATTATTTTTCTAAGTTGAATTATGTATGGTTGAATTGAAGGAGATATAATTGAAGGATTATAGTGCAGAAAATATCAGGAACATCGGATTGGGGGGCCATGGCGGTGTTGGCAAAACCTCACTGGCGGAGGCTTTATTGTTCAATGCCGGAGTGATAGGACGATTGGGATCTACCGATGATGGTTCAACCGTATCGGACTATCTTCCCGATGAAATTGCCCGCAGAATCTCGATAACATCGTCACTTCTGCATCTGGAATGGAAAATTCATAAGATAAATATTCTGGATCTGCCCGGGTATTCGGATTTTGTGGGCGAATTGATAGGCGGGCTTAAGGTGATTGATACCGCGATTATCGTGGCCAATGCGGTCGGGGGAATTGAAGGGGGAACTGAGTCCGCCAATAAGCTTGCTGAAAGTAATGGATGCTCCCAATTATTTTTCATCAACAGAATGGATAAAGAACATGCAAATTCGAATGCGGTCATTGGGAATCTTATGGATTTATTTGGGGCTCGCGTGGTGCCGATGCAATTGCCGATCGGGATGGCGCTAGAATTTAAGGGTGTCGTTGATCTCCTGACAATGAAAGCTTATTATTACTCTCAGGGCAAAGCCACCGCGGCGGAAATACCTGGGGACTTAGCAGGCCAGGCAGCCGCGGCTCGAGAAAAATTGGTAGAGGCGGCGGCGGAATCTGATGATGCCTTGCTTGAGAAATTCTTCGATTCTGGTTCATTGACCGGAGAGGAAGTGACTTCCGGACTGAAGAAAGGTATCGCCTCCGGGAAAATATCGCCTGTGTTGCTCGGTTCTGCTACTCAGAATATCGGCATAGATTTGCTAATGGATTTTATTGTTTCGGTGTGCCCATCCCCTAGGGATAAGGAAGCGGCGATAGTATTCAAGGGCGATACAGACACGAAGGTCGCACTGCCGGTATCTGAGGGCGGTCCAGCGGTCATCTATATATTCAAAACCATTTCGGTGCATCATGTCGGCGAGCTTTCGCTGTTTAAAGTTCATTCCGGGAAGGTTAATGCGGGCGACGAGCTGGTCATTGCGGCGGGGCGCACGACTGAGCGGTTCAACCAGATATTTCAATTGAATGGCAAGGATCGGAAAGAAATAAATGTGGCGGCTGCTGGTGATATTGCGGCCACTGTAAAGTTGAAAAATTCGCATACGGGCGAGACGCTTTGCGGTAAAAGTGTGGATTTTCGCATACCGCCGCCGCAATTTCCCAATCCGCTTCACCGGATGGGGATAGTATCGACGAAAAAGGGGGAAGAAGAGAAGGTTGCCGCGGGCCTGGCGAAGCTTCACGAGGAAGACCCCACTTTCTTTATGAAGGTTGACGGGGATATCAAACAGACAATAGTCTTCGGGCAGGGAGATATACATCTGGAGGTAAATGCCGCGCGCCTGAGGGAGCGGTTTGGGGTTGAGGTGGAGTTGGTTAAACCCAAAATTCCATTCCGGGAAACAATCAAGAGCAAAGCTGAGTCGCAGGGCAAATTCAAGCGTCAGTCAGGCGGGAGAGGTCAGTATGGCGATTGCTGGGTGAAGTTAGAGCCTATGCCTCGGGGAAGCGGTTTTGAATTTGTGAATGCGATAGTTGGGGGTGTTATTCCCTCGAAATTCATTCCGGCGGTGGAGAAAGGGATCGTGGAGGCGATGGAACAAGGAGAACTAGCAGGATTTCGAGTGGTGGACCTTAAGGCGAGCTGTTATGATGGTTCCTATCACGATGTCGATTCTTCGGAAATGGCGTTCAAGATCGCCGGATCAATGGGATTCAAGGCCTGTTTTGAAAAGGCTAACCCGATTCTGCTGGAGCCGATCTATAAAGTTGTAATCACGGTTCCAGGGGATTTTGCGGGAGATATAATGGGTGATATATCATCGCGACGGGGCAAGATTATGGGGATGGAGCCTGATGGGAAATACCAGGTGGTCAAAGCCCTGGCGCCGCTAACTGAACTCTACAAATATGCTACTGCTTTGCGTTCGATGACTCAGGGACGCGGAACCTACAGCATGGAGTTTTCTCATTACGAGGAAGTCCCTCGCGAAGTTCAGGAGAAGATAATTGCGGAGGCAAAAGCGGCCAGAGAGGCCCAGAATTAATTCCGGGTAGAGAGATTGAGGGGACGCCGGTAAGAGGTGTCCTCGTTTTATTTGATGGGAGGGATCTAAGACTCTTTATTGATGAATCTAATCGGTTGATGACAGATGGCTATGATATTTTCCTTATCTACAAGTTGGCATTATCAATCTGCCGGTGACGGCGCGCGTATAGTGGCTAAGACCCGTGATATCGGTTTTGAAAACCTTGAAATAAATTTTCAGGTAAAAGAAACATATTTCAAAGAGATTGCCATTAACGCCCGGCAGGGACAGATAAATATAACGAGTTTGCATAATATTTGCCCACTCACCCCGGAAATGGAAAAGGCAGGGAATTATATTGAATTCTTCGATCTGGCCTCAAATGACAATGAGATCCGTAAAGAAGCGATTCGGCTTTCCGAGAGGACGCTTCAAAATGCCGCCGACCTCAATGCGTCAGCAGTGGTTTTTCATCTGGGTGACGTAAGTGATGGCACTCTGCGTCTCGAAGAAAAAGCTTTTAGAAAACCATTGAAAGCAGAGCTTGGTCCTCCAGAATCATACCGGGCATATTTCGATAAGCTGTTAATGCGGCGTGATGCCGGCAAAGACATCCATCTGGATAATGCCCGTCGAAGCCTTGATTATTTGGTGCCTGTCGCGGAAAAACTCGGAGTGTGCATCGGGATGGAAAATCGCTATTATGTTTCGCAGATTCCGAATTGCGATGAGTTCGGGATTTTGCTCAGCGAATATAATACGGAGTATCTGGGGCTGTGGTATGATACTGGCCATGCCGCCAATATAAGCAATCTTGGATACTGGGATTCCCTTGAGTATCTGCGAAAATATAAGGATAGGGTTGTGGGAATCCACATTCACGACTGCATAGGCATCAGGGATCATCTCCCGCCGGGTGACGGCGATATCGATTTCCTGGCAATCAAGGGTTTTCTGCCTAAGGATACTCTATGCGTTTTGGAGATGCGCCCTCAGGTCGCAGAAGAAGATCTGCGAAGGGGTGTCAGGCATCTGAGAGCTCTCGGTTTTTTAGATTAGATACGAATCCGGAATACAATTATTAGGGAATTATGGCAGAAATTCCTGTCAAAAAATATGAAACAAATGTGGGTTTGGGGGTATTAGCATATTGGGGATAATGAATTATTGTGGGAAGATAAAGTGAGGATTTCGGTAAATTAGAGGATTGCATATAAATGTCAGATGAGCATGAATCCGATGCGATAGACGATGATCGTCAGGATGAAATAGAACAACGTCGAGCCAGCATGGGCAAGGCTTTTGTGGATCGGCACGCCATAACCGGCAGGATGTCCAAGATCAAGCATAAGATTGTCGTCTTGTCGGGCAAAGGAGGGGTTGGGAAGAGCACTGTGGCCGTGAATCTGGCGACTTCACTAACGCTGGCGGGGAAAAAAGTGGGCCTATTGGATATTGATATACATGGCCCGAGTATCCCAAGGCTGACCGGCCTGGAAGGGCATCCGCTGGATGGGACCGAAAATGTGATATTCCCGGTCAGGAAAGGAAATAATCTTTTTGTAATGTCCATTGGGTTCATGACCCCAGACAAAGATGAGGCGGTAATCTGGCGGGGGCCATTAAAATTTAGCATCATCAGGCAGTTTCTACGTGATGTGGAATGGGGCGATTTGGATTATCTGGTGATCGATTCGCCTCCCGGTACCGGTGATGAACCTTTGACGATTGCCCAGTTGCTGTCCGGCTTGGATGGCGCGGTCATCGTGACCACTCCGCAGGATGTTGCAATTGATGATGTCCGTCGGTCGATTGTTTTTTGCCGGAAAGTGGGGATGGCGATCATCGGAGTAGTTGAGAATATGAGCGGCTTCGTCTGCCCCCACTGCGGAGAGACGACGAATGTTTTTAAAATCGGCGGAGGAGAAAAAATGGCGGAAGAGATGGGGGTCCCATTTCTGGGTCGAGTTCCCATCGATCCTCGAATTGTGGAATCGTCCGACTTGGGGATTTCATTCTATGAGCATTATTCCAAAAGCGCTACTGCCGCGGCATTTGAAAAAGTTGTGCGGTCGATTTTGGCATTGCCCGATAAAACACTTGCAACCATTCCAAGCGATTTGGGAAATCCAGAAAATTAGATTCCCGCTTTCGGGCTTATTGAAAAAGCTCGGCTGCCATGAAAAGGGAAGCACTTCAAAAAAATCTTTTCCTTCTCTCCTTCTCCCATTAATTGGGAGAAGGAGTCGAAGGATGAGGGAGCTTATGGGGTTACACCCTCATCTGTCCCCGCTATAGGCGGGGCCACCCTACCTCAGGCGGGCAAGCTTCTCCCGACGAAGCGGGAGAAGGTTGAGGTCATTTTTCGAGTTTTTTGGCTGTTTCAACACTCCCTTTCACGGGAATGACATACGCGGTTCATAGGATGGGTCAATCCGGTTAGCTTAAGATCGCGTTCGAGCGAGTAGCGAAACTATCAAGGATGTCCAATCTCGATTGATTTGACCCATCATTTCTATTTTTGAATTGATGGGTCAATTTACCCTAATTTCGATAGTAGGTAACCTCCAGTAAATGATTGAGCTTTTATCCTTACGCAATTTGATTAACCCATCCTTCGGAACTTGGTTTGGGAATGGGGGGTGCAGGGGTCTTGACCCCTGCATTCGAATAATTTATGGACGCCATTGGCGTCCAGGTCGAGGTCAAGATCTCTACCTACCGTTGTTTTTTCAACATTCCCCCTATGGCATTGAATTATCTCTGATATTTTCCCTTTGAAGAGATATCGAAGGCACGATATAATTGTTCGAGGAAAATTATCAAGGCCAGGCGATGGCTGAATGTCATCGGGGAGAGGGAAATCACATTCTTCGCCTGGTCGATGATATCTTTCGAGAAACCTTCAGGCCCGCCGATGAAAAATGCCAATTTGCCGGAATGACCGGAGAGGTCTTTGACTAATCGGGCGAATTCGATGGAATTTTTGGTTGCGCCGGAGTGGTCTAATAGCACGATGGGGATGCCAGCCGGCACCCTATTGAAGAGCGATTCTGTATCTTTGGGCTCTGAGCCTTGTTCTGGAGAAAATATATCAATCGATATGTTGGCAAATGGCCGAAGTAGTTGGATAAAATGGCTAATACCTTCTGCCGCCCAGTCGCGTCTATCCCTGCCGCCGACGTAAATATTTATTTTCATCATGGAATTCAGGATCTCAATTTACTCAATTCGATGTGAAGCTCAAGTAAAGATATTTTTAATCATCAGACTTGGAATCGAATATGGCGGCTACGAACGATTGGGGGTCAAAGGAATCAAAATCATCTGCCGTTTCTCCAAAGCCTATATATCTTACCGGTATTTTGAATTGGGTGGCGGCCGCCAGGACCACACCTCCCTTAGCGGTGCCATCCATTTTAGTAAGGATCAATCCGGTTAGGCCTATGGCCTGGTCGAATAGCTTTATCTGCTTGAGACCGTTCTGTCCGGTAGTGCCATCGATAATCAAGTAGGTTTGGTGAGGAGCGCCACTATGGGCTTTGGCGGCTACTCGGCGGATTTTCTTTAATTCTTCCATCAGATTGCTCTTGGTATGTAATCGGCCGGCGGTATCGATTATGACCACGTCCTTGCCGCGCGATCGGGCCGCATTGATCGCATCAAAAACGACCGCGGCCGGATCCGAATCCTGCCCATGCTTTACAATATCAACACCAACACGGTCGGCCCATATTCCCAATTGTTCGATGGCCGCGGCACGGAATGTATCGCCGGCGGCAAGCAAAACAGTTTTTCCATTCGACCGGTAATATCTGGCAAGCTTGGCGATAGTCGTCGTCTTGCCGGCCCCGTTCACCCCCACGATCATTATGACTTCTGGTTTGGTGATGGTTTCAAGGTTGGGGTGTGAATCGGCACCCTTGAGTATTTCCACAGAGGTAGTCTTTATTAGTTCCTCGAGCTGTTCGGAATCGGTGATTTTGCCGCCATGATACTGATTGCGGGCTTGGTCAATGATCCGCATTGTCGCTTCCGGTCCAATATCCGCTGAAATCAAAACCTCCTCCAGTTCATCCAAAAGGGCATCATCGATCTTCTTTCCCTTGGGCAAAATACTGCGGATGCCGGCCGATATCTTATTGGTAGTCTTGGATAATTTTTCTCGAAGAGACTTTATCGAAAATCCCATATTGTTCTCATGTGCGAGTTAAAGCCAAGTCTTTATCCGATATCTCTTCGAGTCGGACTGAAACCAGTTTGGAGACCCCCGGCCTTTCCATCGTAACTCCATAAAGAGTATTGCCCGCATTCATCGTTAGTTTGTTGTGCGTGATAATAATGAACTGGGTGTTGGTTGCGAATTTCTTCAAGACCTTGAGGAATCGCTGGAGGTTGATGTCATCAAGAGGAGCATCAACTTCATCGAGGACACAGAATGGCGACGGTTTTACGAAATACATCCCGAATAAGAGAGTGATAGATATCAGTGCCCGTTCGCCGCCGGAAAGTTGAGCCAAGGAGAATATCTTTTTGCCGCGCGGGCTGACGGATATCTCAATGGGACATTCCAACGGGTCATTGATGTCCGAGAGCAATATATCGGCCTCCCCACCCTCAAAGATCTCCTTGAAAACATTCTTGAAATTTTGGCGAATCAGCTCAAAGGTCGTCAGGAATTTCTCGGCGGCAGTCTGATTAATTTTCCTGATCACCTGTTTTAATGAATCCCGGGAGTCAGTGAGGTCGGCCCTTTGCTTGGTGATGAAATCAAAACGGTCCCGCGCTTTCTCATATTCCTCCAACGCCAGCATATTTATCGGGCCAAGCTTCTTAATCTTCTCTTCGTAAGCGCGAACTTCCTCTTCGGCCAATACCGGATCGAAGCCACTTTCAGGCGGCTGGATAGAATCGAGCTCAAGTCCGTAGTCTTCAGTTCCTTTTTGGGTCAAATGATGAATCTCGCCCTCCGCTTCGGCGATGGCAATACCCAGCTCATGTTCTAGTTTCAAAAATCCTTCATGTTCGTCGCGTAAAGCAGATAACTTGGTCTCAAGCTGGGAAATGGCGGTTTCGCTTTTGCTAAACTCATCTTTTATCATGGTTAGGCGGCTGACCCGAATTTCCTTTTCCTGTCCCAGAGTTTTTATTCTGGCAGAAAGGTCATCTTTGTCCAATTGCAAGGCCTGCAATTCATCCTGCGAACGTTTTAGCTCACCGCGGTATTGATCTATATTTTCGCGGGTGCGTTCCCGCAGTTCGAGATTATTCCTCATTTCCGATTCGAGCCGCATTTTCTCTGATTGGAGATTGATTACTTTGACTTTGGCGGTATTCACCTCCCGGCTCATTTTGCGGAAGTCAAGGTCCTCCATCTCCAACTGCGACGATTTGCCGGTTAGCTCGGCTTTCAGGGCTTCATATTTCTGGAGGCACTCTGCGATTGCACCGACATTGCGCTGCAGCGCATCTCCAGTAAAGTTCAGTCTTGATTGGAGATCAGCAATTTCATTGGAGATGGAATCACGGTTTTCCTCAAGGTGAGTTTTATCGGCGTCCAGAGATGCAAGCTCCTGCTCTAATTTACCCAGTTTGGAAAATGCCAAGGATAGCCGATTCTCGGTATCAGTGATTTGAGCCTTGAGGTTTAGTTCGGTGTCGCTCAATTCGCCGGATTGCTCCTGAAGCGTCTGGATTTGAATATCGAGCTGGCGCATTTGCTGGCTTAAGGTATCGATGGCGCTTTCTCTGCCAACGATGGAACCTTCGGAACCGAAACTCCCGCCGCTGATAATTCCACCCCACCGGAACAGCTCGCCACGACGGGTGACGACGCATAAGCCCGGAGAAAGTGATTTTGAGGCTTCAACGGCCGATTCACGGTCCCTCATTAAAATTACGTTGCCCAAAAGGATTCTGGTGAGGTTCGAGGAAGAGCCATCGGACAACATATCGCCCAAACGTCCTTCAAATCCCGGTAGGGAAGAGATGGAGTCTGGAATGACCGCGAGGGATTCCATCATCTGTGGATTTTCTATCCAGAATCCGGCGGTGCCTTTCTTAAGTTCGCAGAGTTGATCGATGGTATCAAGGGCAGTGCCTAAAGCGTTGCATAAGATAAGTTCGGCGTCCTGTCCGAGCGCCGATTCGGCGGCGAGGAGCAATTCTGCAGGAATTCGGAGCCGGTCCGCGGCGGGGCCATTGATCCCGCTCAAACCCACGGCGTCATTTAATATGCTTCTGGAGCCTTCGCGGTACCCCTCGTAAGAGGATTTGAGTTCCCGAAGAGTATCTAATCTGGCGGAGAGTGAGCTACGGAGGTTCGAATCTTCCAACGCCTGCTCTTGCAGGATCCGCATCTTTTCGTGATGCCCCAAGAGCTCAATTTCCATAGCCGCTTTTTCGGATTTTAGCCGCGCAATAGATTGAAGTAATTCATCCCTTTGGGTCTCTAAATCCAGTTTTCGATTTTCAGTATCGGAGGTCCTTTCGGATATAGTCCGCATTTTGAGCAGAAGATTTTCAAGGTGAGTCTGATATTCATCACGGCGGGCGATCAAAGCCTCCTGATTGGAACGTTCCGAAGCCAGCTTGTTGCCGGCATTTTCCAGGCTCTCCTGAATAGGTTTGATTTCCTTTCTCTTGGATTCGAGGCGATTCTCGGCTGTGAGCAATTCGGCATCGAGAGTCGAAAAAACAGCTTCTGCTTGCTGGCGTTCCAGTTCGATGTCAGCTATTTGCTGGCTGAGTTCACTTTCCTGCATTGCCAGGATTTTGATCCGGTCCTGTGATTTTTCCAGCTCAGCTGATATCCGGGCGCAATTTCCGTTTAAGAAAGTGCGACTTTGTTCGTTGATGGAGTATCGTTTTTCATTTTCAACCAATTCGGATTCGATCGGCGCCAATTCCGCAGAAAGGTCCTGAATGGTATCGCGAATGGCGCCGGCGGCCAGTTTTTTCTCTTCCTGATCCGCCAAAACCTGGGACATACTGGTTTTGATTTCCGAAAGTTTGTCGGATATCGCGCCCTTATGGCTTTGCTTTTCGCTGATTATTCTTTGGAAGTTGCCGTAGCTGTAGGCGATAAGGGATAATTGAGACTGCCTGAACTGCCGCGACAATTCCTTGAACCGTTCAGCCTTCGATGACTGTCGTTTCAATGAGTTAGCCTGCTTTTCGATTTCGGAGGCGATGTCATTTATTCGCAGAAGGTCGGAGCTGACCGTATCCAACTTCCGAAGCGTTTCCCGGCGACGCAATTTGTATCCGGATATGCCAGCCGCTTCCTCGAAAAGGAATCGCCGATCATCGGTTTTCTCCGATAAAATGGCTTCGACCATATTTTGCTGTATCACCGAGTATGCATGCGGCCCAATGCCGGTGTTTAGAATGAGGTTGGTGATATCTTTCAACCGACAGGGTTGTTTGTTCAAAAGATATTCGCTTTCGCCGGAACGATATAAACGTCTCGTGATAAGTACCTGGTCGTAATCTATCGCCAGAAGCCCGCCGGTATTGTCGAATTCCAGCGAAACCTCCGCCATTCCCAAAGGCTTCATCTCCACCGTGCCATTGAAAATAACTTCCTCCATTTTGTCGCCCCTCAGAAGGGATACCCTTTGCTCGCCAAGAACCCATCTTATCGAATCGACAATATTGGTCTTTCCACATCCATTGGGTCCTACAATAACAGTAATGCCGCCATTAAATTTCAGATGGCTTCCTTCGGGAAAGGATTTGAAACCGCTTAATTTTAGGCTGGACAGGTACATTACACCTCCGGCGCCGGTTCGAAGGCAACTGGAGTATTCCAGTTCAAGAATCCAATGAGGAATTCGTACATATCATCGCAATGTTCTTTGAAGGCGCCAGTTAATTGCGGTCTGATCTCAAGATTATAGAACGGGAGCCCAAATCCGCGATCCAGCCCGAGCCTGGCCGGGGCGCCGCTTTCGAGTAGCACTATGGAGTTGAACGGGTCGCGTGTCGGTTCCAAATCAATGGCGACTTGTGGATTGAATTGGACAACCTTCGCCAGAAATCCTGCATTAGGCAAACCATGCTGCGAAGGTTGGTCCGCATTGGGAACGTAAACTTCATACCCTTGGATGAATTCGAGAAGCTCGCCTGCCGGAATGTTTTTGAAAGCAAACTTCAGCTCATCAATATCAAAAATATCTTTGAAGTACGTAATTATATCGCCGCACATCATTGATAATTTTGGTGAAGATGGCAACGCTACGAGCAACCTCTGCGGTTTGTGCAAAATATCGCCGAAAGAAAAGGGGTGGCTGTTATATTTTCTTCTTATGAAGCTGATTTTGATTTTCTGGATTAGTCTCATGGGGTACCTCGCCTAAAAATAAAGTGTCAATATAAGGCTGATAATTCACCTCATTCAAAGTGATTCGTAAAGTATCGTTTGCCAGCCCAGGGAAATATAACGGGGACCTATTGGCATAGACGCGGCCATTTTGAGCCGGCGTGAGAATAAGGTCATAGGAATCGCGATTGGAGAAACGCATTACATTGCCCCGACATAATTTGCGTGCCAGCAGAGTATCATCCTGGCTGATGACAATGGCTGTCAAAGAATCAAACACCATCAATTCCAAAAGGAAGTTCTGTTGTGCCGGGGCCGGGGACATCTTCTCTGTAGGGGAGACGGTTTGTGGTTTGAATCTATATATGTCCAAAATGCCGGACTTGAGGCCTATGATGGAAATCACTCCCAATGCCCCCAGATAAAGGAGAGAAACCTGAAGCCACCTCTTAAGATTGCTTTTTTTCTGCGGAACCGGGGCGATTTTACTGGGAATTACGATTTCTCTTTCAGGTTCGGAATCTAATTTCTCGTCGATATTTATACCGAGAAATATGCTATAGGTTCTCAAAAAAGGTTTGATGTAAGCATCTCCGGGGAGTTCTTCAAATTGCTCTTCTTCCATCGCTTCGAGAAATTTGGGATGGATCCTCAACTCCGAATAAACCTCATCGAAGCTCAGCTTCTTGAGCTCACGGGCACGCCGCAGCAGTTCGCCGACGCCTTTATATGCGGTTTCCGACATACTCGATTTTCCCCAAAAGATTAGCAAGGCAGTTCAGCGGCAAGCCGATGACATTATCAAGCTCACCCTCGATTTTATCGACCAATATACTGCCCATTCCCTGAATACCGTAGGAGCCGGCCTTGTCCATCGGCTCACCCGAAGTAACATATTCTCTCAATTCAGTTTCCGTGTAGTTCCTAAAAAAGACACGGGTCTTTTCGTGAGAAACAATCAGCTGATAATTCCCATGGCCACATGCCGCCACCGCGGTGATGACACAGTGTTCTTTATCACGAAGCAGATGAAGCATCTCAATAGCTTCATCAGCATCACCCGGCTTTCCCAAGATTCGCTCGCCCAAGACAACAACCGTATCTGCGCCAATAATAAGCTGGTCGGGGAATTTACTTTTGATGGCATCGACCTTGCTGGCGGCGATAGTTTCGGCGAATACGGCGGCATCACCACTTGCCAACAAGGACTCGTCCACAATCGGATTGCAAATTTGAAAATTTAGTCCCAGAAGCTCCAGCACTTGACGCCGCCTGGGAGAGCTCGAAGCCAAGATGAAGGGTTTATCCTTCAGAGCGGCTTTCACCCATAATGCCGATGGTTTAGCGATAGCGTTCTCGATTGTGAAATTAATAACCGTCATTTTTCCTCGATGATGAAAGTCGCCGGGCCATCATTGACCAATTCCACTTGCATCTTCGCTCCGAAAAGACCGGTTTCGGCCTTAAAGCCGGACTCACGAAGATATTCTGCCAATTTAAGGTATAATCGCTCCGCCTCCGCGGCCTCGAGGGCATCTGTGAATGATGGGCGGCGGCCACGGGAAGTATCCGCATAAAGAGTGAATTGGCTGATGACCAAGAATTCGGCTCCTACGCTCTTGGCAGATAAATTCATTTTCCCTTGGCCATCTTCGAAAATCCTCAAATGCATCAATTTTTCCGCAATTTTTCGCACCGAACCTTCAGTATCGCCCTTCGTGGCACCCAATAGGACAACCATACCGATTCCGATAGCTCCCACCGTTCGCCCCTCGACTCGGACCGAAGCGGACTTGGCGCGCTGGATTACTACTCTCATATAATTCCGAAAGTTCTCAAATTTACCATTAAGGCCTGCGCATGTCAATAAAAAACCCCTGATGGGCTGGGAAAGGGAAGTATTGAAAAAGCCAGGAAACTCGAAAAATAATCTCAACCTTCTCCTGCTTCGTCGGGAGAAAGTGTCCCGATTGGTCGGGACGAATGAGGGTGCAACCCCATAAGCTCCCTCATCCCCCAACTCCTTCTCCCAATTAATGGGAGAAGGAGAGAAAGAAAAGGATTTTCTAAAGCACTTCCCTTTTCATGGCAGCCCCGCTTTTTCAATAAGCCCAAAGGAGCCCATCCAAAAAATAGGCCGAATTAACTTGACATTTCGCTAAAAATGCATAAATTTATATCAACCTTCGGGGTGAGGTGAAATTCCTTAACCGGCGGTGAAAGCCCGCGAGCGCAAGCTGAGCCAGTGAAATTCTGACGCCGACGGCCATAGTCCGGATGGAAGAAGGTTGAAGGTTTATTGGTGCGCGAGTTTCTATTGACAATAACCTTTATTTAATAATATCCCCGAAGTGGGGATTTTTTTATGGCAAGGTTTTCAGATAAAGATCGGAAAATGATGCGGATGGCCTTCTCCTTGGCGCTTAAGGGCTGGGGAAAAGTGTCACCCAATCCGATGGTTGGAGCAGTAATAGTCAATGGAAATGAAATCGCTGGAGTTGGTTTTCATCGGGGTTACGGAGCAGCGCATGCGGAAACACGGGCAATCAAAGCGGCGAAGGGCAAAACCCGGGGTTCAAGTATGTATCTGAATTTGGAACCTTGTAATCATTTCGGGAAGACGCCTCCATGCACTCAAGCCATAATAGCGGCCGGCGTCAAGGAAGTTATCTGCTCAAACAAAGATAATAATCCTTTTGTCAAGGGAGATGGATTAACGGAGCTCAGAAGAAACGGGATTAAAGTCCGTAGCGGCCTCTTGGAAGCAGAAGGGGCCCAACTAAATGAGATGTATTTCAAATACAAAACGACCGGAATCCCTTTTGTGATTCTGAAAGCAGCCATGTCTTTGGATGGATTCATTTATTCCAGCAAATTCGATAGCCGCTATCTGTCCAGTAACGATTTTCTGGGTTATGTTCACCATTTGAGGGCTGGTTGTGATGCTGTCTTGATTGGGGCAAAGACCGCAATTGTTGACAATCCAAGATTGAATGTCAGATTGGTGAAGGGGCGGGATCCGGTCCGTATTGTCTTTTGTGACGATAGGATGTTGCCATCGGATTTGGACATATTATCCACTGCCTCCAATATCCGGACGATTGTGGCAATCCCCATGCGGGCGCCGAAAGCCAATTATGGGAAGAATGTGGAGATATGGTCAATTAAGACTCGGGCCAAGAAGATTTCAATAAAGGCATTTCTTGAAAGAGCCGCCAAGGAAGGCATCTTTTCGATCCTGGTTGAAGGCGGAAGTAAGGTTTTTAATGCGTTTCTTGATGAGAAAGCGGTGGATAAGATTGTTCTCTCACACGCTCCATATTTATTTGGCGATGGTGTGCCCTTCAGCTCAATTCATAGCAAGGTGGGGCGAGGCAGACATATCCGATTCAAGCCATTCTATTGGAGTCGGACTGATAACGAGTCTATATTTATAGGGTATCCCGATTTTCAATCATAAGAAGGGCTTATGTTTACAGGCATAATCGAGGAAGTAGCGCAGGTAGCAGTCATCAGGAGAAGGGGTGATGGGTTAGTGTATAGCATTAAATGCCGCGTGGTTCCGGCGGATATGCATATTGGCGACAGCATAAATATTAATGGCGCCTGCCAGACGGTAACTGATTTTGATCGCGAATCAATCGAAGTGGAGGCGATCAAAGAGACGCTGGGGAAAACGAATCTGGGGAGCTTGAGGCAGAACGATCGAGTGAACCTCGAACGATCATTGACACTGTCATCCCGTTTGGGCGGGCATTTGGTTTCGGGGCATATCGATTGCGTTGGTGAGATTACCGGCATCAGCCCCAAGGGAGAGCAGGTTGATATTGAAGTGAAATATCCGGAAAGATTCTGGCGATATCTGGTGGCAAAGGGGTCAATAGCTATGGAGGGGATCAGCTTGACAGTAGTGGATGCCTTTCCCGGGCATTTCACGGTGAGTCTGATCCCGCACACAGTGCAGTCCACAAATTTGGTATATAAGAAAATAGGCGATCCGGTTAATCTCGAATTTGACCTGATAGCCAAGTATATAGAAAATATGTTAAATGCTTCCAATCCCCTTGGCAGTTTGACCATTGACAAACTGAAAGAGAAAGGTTGGTAATGATATAATGGATTCATTTGATAAGATAGAGGAAGCGCTTGGGGCCATAAGGGAGGGCAAAATAGTTATCGTTTGCGACGATGAAGATCGAGAGAATGAAGGCGATTTTATAATGGCGGCAGAGAAAGCCACACCCGAAGCAGTTAATTTTATTGCCCGTGAGGGACGCGGTTTGATTTGTGTCGCCTTGCCCAGTGAGCGGTTGGAGAGACTTAACCTGGAACCGATGGCGAAGATCAACACCGCCTTGCATGGAACCAGATTTCATATATCTGTTGATGCGGTCGCGGGTGCGACGACAGGCATCTCCGCCGCGGACCGGGCTCGCACCATAAAGGTTTTGGTTGATGATGACAGCATACCATCTGATCTGGCGCGCCCCGGGCATATCTTCCCGATTAAAGCGCTCCAAGGAGGAGTGCTGGCGCGGGCCGGCCATACCGAAGCCTCCGTTGATTTGGTGCGGCTGGCAGGATTTAAACCCGCCGGAGTCCTTTGCGAAATTATGGATGAGGATGGCCGGATGGCACGTGTGCCTAAGTTGATGGAATTAGCCGGGAAATTCGATTTGCGCATCATTACGGTGAAGGATCTGATTGAATATCGCCAGCGCACCGAAAAATTGGTGCATCAAGAAGCCGAAGTCGATTTCCCCACCCAGTACGGGCATTTTAGGATGCACCTTTATGGCAGTGATATCGATGACCATCACCATGTCGCCTTGGTCAAGGGAAAGGTGTCGGGGAAGGAAAACATATTGGTCAGGGTGCATTCGCAATGCCTCACCGGTGATGTTTTCCATTCATTGCGATGCGATTGCGGCGATCAACTAATTACCGCGATGAAAATGATTGAAAAAGAAGGACTCGGAGTATTACTTTATATGCGTCAGGAAGGTCGCGGCATCGGCCTGGCGAATAAGATTAAAGCGTACGAGCTTCAAGATAATGGACGAGATACCGTGGAAGCGAACATTGAACTTGGTTTCGAGCCCGACCTGCGTGACTATGGGGTTGGAGCTCAAATATTACGTGATTTGGGATTGAGTTCCATACGTCTTCTAACTAACAATCCCAAGAAAATAGTGGCGCTAAAAGGCCATGGTTTGAAGGTAACCAACCGCATAAGGCTGGAGGTCGAGAATAATAAATATAACCTGCATTATCTTGAGACCAAACGAGATAAGCTCGGTCATCTTCTTAACCTAAAACCGAAATAGCAAGGAGAATGCATGCCCAGAACAATATCAGCCGATCTTAATGGCGCCGGGAAAAAATTCGCTCTGGTTGTTTCCCGGTTCAATGAATTTCTTACTGATAAGCTCCTTGAGGGAGCCTTAGACTGTCTTTATCGCCACGGATGCAAAGACGGGGATATCACTATTGTCAGAGTGCCAGGTTCGTTTGAGATACCTTATGCCGCCAAGCGTTTGGCCCAGTCAAAGACCTATAACGCGGTAATCGCTATCGGGGCGGTAATAAGGGGAAGCACTCCGCATTTTGATTACATCGCCGCGGAGGTGACAAAGGGTGTGGCAAATGTTTCGTTGGAGACCGGCATACCCGTTATTTATGGTATCATCACTACCGACACTCTCGAACAGGCCATCGAGAGGGCCGGCACTAAGGCTGGCAATAAAGGCTGGGATGCGGCGCTTTCAGCTATTGAGATGGCCAACCTTTATACTATGATCTGAAGAAACCGTTCTTAATCCTATTTGACAGTAGAAACATATTTAGCATTAATTATTTTTCTGTTCTTTGCAAAATAGATATGGGTCCCAGACGAAAAGCCAGACAAGCGGTTCTTGAAGCGCTCTATGCCTTTGAAGCAGGCGAATACAGGGAAAGTCCCGAGATTCTGCAGGAAATTTGGAATTATTGTTATGAGCGATATGATTTGGGCGAGAAAGCGGAGTTCTTCGGGGAAAAACTCTTCAGGACTGTTCTTCGAAATAAAGCTACAATCGACGAACTAATCAAACGAAACCTTCAAAATTGGCAAATGTCCCGGGTAGCTCTTGTTGACCGCAATATCCTCAGGATGGGGGTTTGCGAGATAGTGTTTTTACCGGAAATACCTCGCAAAGTGGCAATTGATGAATCAATCGAACTAGCGAAGAAATACAGCACTAAAGATTCGGGGCGTTTTGTAAATGGTGTTCTGGACAATATCACCGAAAGCAGTCTCGAAGACCTTCACGAATGACTTCGATCAGGGGAAATGAGGCAATCGCGAGTATCAAATCCTGTTTATGATTATTATCTGGATTGAGAATGACCAATATGGGAAATAAAGTGGCGCTTAAAATCCGAGCAAAAAAATCTCGTATCCACGGTACAGGAGTATTCGCAACCAGCGAGATAGAGAACGGGACACGTATCATTGAATATGTTGGAGAGAAAATCTCCAAGGCGGAATCGGACCGACGTTATGAGAAATATGAAAACATACACCCAAGACGCAAAGATAAAGGGCGCGTATATCTATTTACGCTCAATAAGAGGCACGATATAGATGGGGATGTGCCTTATAATCTCGCCAAATATATCAACCACTCCTGCGAAGCTAATTGCGAATCAGAAATATTTAGGGGGCATATCTGGATAGTTGCGACGCGTGATATTTCACCAGGCGAGGAGATAACTTATAACTATGGATATGATTATGACTGCTGTGAGGATCATCCATGCTATTGCGGCTCAGCAAAATGCATAGGTTTCATCTTAGCAAAAGAGCATTGGCCAAAGTTGCGCAGGAAACTAAGAAATCGGGCGGTTAAGCCCAACCGCAAAGCCTGAACTAAGGCAACCAAGACTTGATATTTGTCAATTTGCCGTTGCTGGGGACAGATGCCCGCTTTGATATGTTTTTGAGCTATGCTTCAGGAATGCCATCATTCGGATTGAAGATATACTATCGCATCTCCCGCGTATTTTCCCTTCACTACATACAAAATGCCCGCACCCTCAATTTTTTCGCTACCGAAGCAGACCAGCAGGGATCGGGAATTTTCTATATCCTTCTGATGGGCAGGACGCAGCCAATCCATATAATAATCGAGAAATTGTTGAAGTGTAGGGGGTCTATTGGTGCGATCGATTTTATGCTCCACCGAAGTTAGAGAATACTTCGATTTGTTGAACCTTAGTTCATAATCACTATACTGGGATTGCATAACCCATTTGATAACACTTTCCAGTTGGAAGGTTTTTTCTTTTTCTGCCAGCAAGGGATTCGCCAATTTTGATATAATCGGCAAATCCACTCCCATCCTCAATGTAAGGGCGATTACCAGCACAATTGCTGTCAACGAGGACGCTATCTTTGCATTAAAGAACCCCAACTTAGCTTCAAATGCAGGCCAACCCATCGGAACAATAGCGGCACATGCCATAAGTACCATGATAGCGTAAGTAGGGTGTCCGCGATAGCCGAATAAAGGGATCAAAAACGCCATACCAATTAAAGACGCTATGGACCATTTCTTGAGGATTATTGCCTTAAGAAGGCATGTGAATATCCATAACATAATAATCGGTAGACCCACGTTCATAAAGAAAATCGAGAGCAAAGTAGCCGTTGCTGTTACCAGCATTTTAATTAGCGCGGAGAGCCTCATACTCATTATCGTTATAATAACCAATGAGAGAGAGACCAATGATGCTAATCGATTGACTTCTACTGTCTTATACGTTGAAAGCACATTGAGAAAATCAAGGTTTGTCAGGGAGGGAACCTTCTCGTAGAAAATTCTCATCTCAATATAGCCGGTCATTATCATTGCTAGGGCGAATATCAATACCGCTAAGATCTGCCACCTGGCAATTTCATTCCTCTTTTCAAGCATCATTCCCGCAGTGAAAGCAAGGAACAACAAAAAGGCGAAAGAGTGAAATTGCGAACAAATGAAAGTCAAAAGGAATAATTGGATAATACTTGCTTTCGAAAAATAATTTGACTCCTTGTAAAATAAAATTGCAGTCATGAAAAGTAATGAGCTATAACCAATTCCGTGTAAAGTAAAAAGATAAATGTAGCCCGAAAAGAATACTCCCCCAACGACAAGAGATAACAGACTAAAAACCCTCTTTTCTTTTATTGCCCCAAAAAGAATGAGCCACGATGTCATCGCCCATACATAATTGATGATCTGTACCGGATTCATCGAATTGCCAAGAAGCCGATATGCCAGCCAACCAGAAGCCTGAAAAAGTGGTCTAAAACTCACGACTACTTCAAACCGATGAGTAAAAGTATCCCAAAATCCGAGCTTATTGAGAAGGGCTATCCATACATATGACTCATTATAATTCGCGAAGGGGAATCCCACCAAGAACCAAAAAGAGAATCCCAGAATGGTAAGGAGTCCCAGATGAATTTTGCTACAAGAGTTTTCCAATAAACCAGCAACCATTATTGTAGAATCAAATCCAACTTTGAGTATAAAGGTATTTGAGATAATATTGAATGATAAATAGAAAGTCAAGTAATATTGATGGAGCATTAGGGATGATGGCGCGCTAATATTGGGCGCAGGATGGGAATCATGACTTGCTTACAAAAGCACCTCATTCGATCGCTTATGTCGGTAAATTAATTTTCTTGCGAAAGGCCCTCTTTGGGGATAAATTATCCGATGATATTTTAATCATTAATCATTTAACTGAAAAGGAGATAGTTTGTTAGGTGTAGCTTATGCGATGGCTCCATCCGGTGGCCAGGAGGGAGGCGGCAATTTTCTATTGAGTTTCCTGCCCTTCATTTTAATGTTTGTGGTATTGTATTTCCTGCTGATCCGTCCGCAATCCAAAAAACAGAAGGAACATCAAAAGATGCTTTCGGCGTTAACAAAGGGGGACAGAGTAGTGACCAATTCCGGCATTTTGGGAACAATTGTTGGAATGAGCGAAAAGGATAATATTATCGTCCTGCGCATTGCGGAGAATGTAAAAATCGAAATTCTTCGCAGCGCGATCGGCGGGAAAACGCCGGAATAGAGCCGGCGGCGATTGAAAACCGAAGGAAAATTTGGTGGCCATTCTTGACTTGAAATATTATGGAGATCCAATCCTTAGAAAGGAGTCTTCCCTGATCGAGAATATCGATTCCGATTTGGCTCAATTTGCTCAGGATTTAATTGAGACGATGATAGTCAAGAAGGGCATTGGCTTGGCGGCAAATCAGGTGGGGCACGATATCCGCATTTATGCTGTTGATCCCTCATCGGTTAATGCCGATGAGAGACCCTTTGTTTTGATCAATCCGAAAATCATCGAAACTGAAGGGGAACAGGGAGGTGAAGAAGGTTGCCTATCATTCCCCGGACTGTTTGAAAATATCATTCGTCCCGATAGAGTATTAGTGGAGGCCCTGGATATTGATGGAAATCCGATAAGAATGGAAAGAAACGGTTTAATTGCCAGAGTGCTGCTCCACGAATATGACCATCTTGAAGGGAAATTGTTCATCGATTACTTTAGTTTCCTTAAAAAGCAGCTTATTAATGGCAAATTGCGTAAATTAAAAGCGGGAGACATCGAGGTTTTTAATTGAGGATCGTCTTTATGGGCAATCCCTCTTTTGCTCTCCCTTCATTAGAAAGGCTTTTTAAGGATAATCACAAAATTTTGGCCGTTGTAACTAATCCTGACAAACCTGCGGGAAGAGGAAGAGAATTAAGATCATCTCCGGTAAAGTCCCTCGCCCAGAGTCTGGGTCTGACCATATTCCAACCGCTGAAACTTTCCGATGAGGGCCTTGTAGAAACGTTGCTGAATCTCCGCCCCGAACTATTTGCGATAGTGGCTTTTAGAATTCTTCCTCGGGGGTTGTTGAGCATCCCTTCTTTAGGAAGTGTCAACTTGCATGCTTCTCTGCTTCCTAAATATCGTGGCGCCGCACCCATCAACTGGGCCATTATGAATGGAGAATCTGTCACGGGAGTAACGACATTTTTCCTGAAACCTAGGGTGGATACGGGCGATATCTTAAAGCAGAGGGAGTGGCCAATAGCGGCCGGGACGACTTTCGGAGAGCTATATGATCAGCTTTCAGTAATTGGAGCTGAACTGCTATCTGAGACGGTCGAAGTGATTTCGTACGGCAAAGCGGAGGCCATGGCACAATCAGATGAATTGGCATCATTAGCCCCGAAGATAACGACTGATTTCTGTAGGATCGATTTTGGGAAACCATGCAAGAAAGTAGTTGATTTGGTGCGAGGATTGTCGCCGCGGCCAGGGGCCTTCACTTTTTTTAGAGGTAAGAAGGTAAAAATCCTGCGGGCAACCATAGCTGGTGGTGGAGAACGGCGGTGTTGTCCGGGGGAAATGGTTGTGGGGTCGGAGAAAAGGGGGTTGTTAGTAACGTGCATGGATGGGATGGTTGAGATATTGACTATTCAGCCTGAAGGCAAGACTGCGATGAGCGCTCTTGAATTCATCAATGGATACCATCCGCATCAAGGTGAGATGGTGGGTGATGGCGGGCTTTGAAAAAATTTGAAAAGTGGGACGGTCCGCACTATCACTACCACCTATTATTATTTGTAAGTAAAGGCTAAGGAGCCATTTGTATGAAACTTTGTTTATTGAGGTGAGTGGTGAATGATGGAGATGCCGGCACAAAAATAGTCATTAATGTAACTGATTATGAGAGCCGGATTGCAATAATCGAGGAAGGTCGCCTCGTTGAACTTCTTGTAGAACGACCTGAAAATGAACGGCTGGTAGGAAATATATATAAGGGGAAGGTTTCGTCGGTGTTGCCCGGTTTACAGGCCGCATTTATAGACATCGGCATGGACAAAAATGCCTTCCTGCATTATTCCGATGTCGGCGATTTCGAGGGCGAGGGGCATTTTACATTTTATGATGAAGCGGAAGATGATGCGGGCGAACCTTACCATCATCCTAAAAAGCATTTAAGCCGCAGGATTTCTGATTTATTCAAGAAAGATCAGGATGTGCTGGTGCAACTTATTAAAGAGCCGATCGGAGAAAAGGGTCCTAAGGTAACCACCGAGATTTCGATGCCCGGGAGATATCTGGTTTTGGTTCCCGGGTCATCGGGTATAGGCATATCGCGGAAGATATCCAATTGGGGGGAAAAGAAAAGGCTTCGCGGCATTGTCAACAAGCTTTGCCCGGAGGGATTTGGGGTGATCATCAGGACTGTGGCTGAAGGGAAATCCGAGAAGGAATTCAAGGCGGATATAGGTTTGCTCTTCCGCTTATGGAAAAAAATTTCATCCCGTTCTGAAAAGCATCCCGCGCCCGTGTTGCTTCATCGCGACATGGAGATGACATCATCGATTATCCGCGATCTGCTCAGCTCCGAAATCGAGAGCGTCATAGTCGATTCAAAGAAAGAGTATCGTAACATTCGTAATTACCTGCGGATGGTGGCGCCCAATCTGATGAACAAGGTGGATCTATATAGTGAAGGGATTCCGATATTTGATCATTTCCATGTCGAGGCCCAGATCGAAAAGATGCTGGATCGCAAAGTATGGATTGCGAAAGGGTCTTATATCGTTATCGATCAAACCGAAGCCCTGGTGACCATTGATGTAAATACCGGGAAATTTGTCGGCAAGCGCGATAATGAGGCCACTCTCTTAAATACAAATCTTGAGGCCGCCAAAGAAATCGCGCGCCAGATGCGCCTTCGAGATATAGGGGGAATTCTCATCATCGATTTCATCGATATGAAATATAATGAGAGTAAGCGCCGCCTGTTCGATGAGTTCAAGAGGGAGCTCAAGAAGGATCGTAGCAAGACCTTCATCACCCAGGTATCAGATCTCGGGCTGATCGAGATGACCCGTCAGCGCGTCCGGCCATCATTAATGCACACTTTTTCGGAGCCCTGCCCTCACTGCGATGGGATAGGACGAGTACTTTCGAATGAAACTGTCGCCATTAAAATCGAACGGTGGTTCAAGAGGGCTAAAGTCGCCTCGGAGTTTAACTCATTTCAATTAATCGTAAATCCTGAAGTTGGCAATATCTTGATTGGCGATAACGCCGGGCGACTTCGGTTGATCACCGAAAAACTTGGTTTTCACATTGATGTTATCAGAGATACGACCACCCATCCCGCAGAATTTAAGGTTGTAGCGGGGAAAACGGGCGCCAATATTACCAATCGCTATGTTCCCTCTTGATCTCGCCAGCAAATATAAGTTGATTTTTTCGAATGGCTATTTTAGGTTGGCCAATCAAGGATGGATATATTGAGAGGATATTTATGAATAGAAATGTTGTCTTGTGGATTTTGGCAGTTGCCATAACACTGGCTTCGGCGGTTTACCAGAGAGCGACGGGTCCAACCTATCCCATGAAAGGCAAAACATCGCTCGGAGGAATGGAAATAAAATACGGATTAGAACGCAGCCATGGCGGCGATGATGACCATCCGGTAAGCATCAAGATTCCTGACCATTCTATAAATGGCGTCCTCTCTTACAAGCGATACAAGATTGATGAGTCCTGGACACAGATTCAGATGAATCATGATGGCGATTATCTGAAGGCATATCTTCCCCATCAACCTCCAGCCGGAAAACTCCAATACAATATTTATCTGGTGCAGGGGAATAATGCAGTCCGTATTCCAGAATATACGGATGTGGTGATAAGATTTAAGGGGGCAGTGCCGAATATGGTTCTTATCCCGCATATATTTTGTATGTTTATGGCTATGCTGGTATCTACACGCGCTGGCATGCAAGCCTTAATCTCAGACCAGAAGCTGAAAACCTACGCATTGTGGACGATTGCATTTTTATTTGCCGGCGGATTTATTCTTGGTCCTCTAATGCAAAAATATGCCTTTGGGGATTACTGGACCGGATTTCCCTTTGGGTTCGACCTGACCGACAACAAAACCCTGATTGCGTCCATAGGGTGGTTTATAGCGGCCATAGCGGTATTCAGAGATAGACGTCCCCGGCTTTTTGTAATCGGGGCCGCAGTATTGATGATGATCATCTTCTTAATCCCCCACAGCGCTCTTGGGTCCGAGCTGAATTATTCCACGATGAAGGTCGAACAATCCAACTGACCCATCAGACTTTTCCTCTCATAAATGGTCTGGGATTGCTATGAGAAAAAGGCGCCGTATTTTATTCAGGAGGTGTAATGGAATTAGAGATTGTCCAAGTTGAATTACCTGCGGAGACGAATGTGATCCTGGGGATGTCGCATTTCATCAAAACGGTCGAGGACATCTACGAGTTAGTAATTTCGTCCTCACCGAATGTCAAATTCGGGCTGGCGTTTTGTGAAGCTTCAGGACCCTGCTTGATTCGCGCCGCAGGCAATAGTGATGATTTGAAGCAAAGGGCTATCGACACTGCCCAAAACATTGGCGCCGGTCATAGCTTCATAATCTTCGTTAAAAACGCTTTCCCGATAAATTTGACCCATGCCCTGAAATGTTGTTTTGAGGTCTTGACTATTTATTGCGCCACGGCCAATCCCCTCCAGATTATTGTGGCAGAGACCGAGCAAGGAAGAGGTATAATGGGGGTCATAGATGGGTTTTCGCCTAAAGGAGTGGAAACAGAGGAAGACGTTAGATCGCGGATGAAGTTTCTCCGCGATATCGGATATAAAACAAAGGGCGATTAGGAATATGATTCAATGATTCTGCATGATAAAGGGCTTTACTATCAGGGAATTGATTTATGGATGGATTCAAAGCGAATCAAACCATCTTGCTATATTTCTCATGCTCATGCCGATCATACTGCGAAACATAAACGAATAATTTGCACCCCCGAGACGGCGGCGTTGACCTGTCACCGTCTGGGGAATCTCGGCGTAAATCGTGTTGGATACGACCAGTGGGTCGCATCCAACGGGGCACGCTTTAAGCTGTTCCCTGCCGGACACATCTTAGGATCATCCCAGATTTTAATTGAAACCGACCACATCCGCTTAGTTTATACTGGGGATTTCCGCTTGGGGCATTCGCGGACCTGCCTGCCAGCCGGAATTGAGCAATGCGATATCCTGGTGATGGAGACAACCTATGGCGCTCCTCAATATTTATTCCCTCGACGGGAGGAGACTGAACGGGAATTCGCGGCCTTTGTTTTGGAAGCAATCAATAATCGACGCAAACCGATAGTTATGGCTTATACTCTTGGCAAAGCGCAGGAAGCCATAGCGATTCTGGCTTCTTTCGGAATCGACGTTACCGTGGAGAGAGATATATATAGGATTGCGAAGATATATGAGAGGTTCGGGATCAAATTGGGAAAATATTCAATGTTCAATGGTGGGCCATTTGAAGGAGCCCTCATCATACCCCCGCATATGAAAAATTTCAAGAACATTGCCGCAATTAATAATAAGGTGTTGATCTTCTTAAGTGGATGGGGCATCGATGGGGGGGCCTGGAATTTTCACGGAATAGATCGGGCATTCCTGATTTCCGACCATTGCGATTATGAGTCATTGGTTAAATATGTCGAGCAGGTCAATCCCAAGAGAATTTTTACTTTGCATGGTTTTGAGGGATTCGCCCAGGAACTTCGCTCTCTGGGTTACGACGCGGTCACAATGAAACCCGGAAAAGAGTATAATTTGAGCGAATCAATCCGTCCTTCTTAGGTCAGGCATTAAGAAGGGTATGACAGCCATCATCACCGGCAAGAATCTCACCAAACGCTATGGTGATATCACCGCCGTCGATTCCGTGAATTTTGCTATCGAACAGGGGGAGCTTTTCGGTTTCCTGGGACCAAATGGCGCCGGCAAAACGACCATTATGAAAATGATCTATTGCTTTGTTAGTGTTACTTCGGGTCAACTGAGAGTCAAAGGGATGGATGTGATGAACAAGCCTCGTGGAGTCAAAAAGATTCTGGGCGTTGTTCCTCAGGAAGATAACTTGGATCCCGATTTGACAACTTATGAAAATTTGATTACCTACTCCCGATATTATGGCATTTCGAAAAAAGACGCTGTCGCACGCGCTCGGGAATTGCTCGAATTCTTCTCATTGAATGTTAAGAACCAATCGGCAGTGATGGAATTATCGGGCGGTATGAAAAGACGGCTGACTTTGGCGCGCGGACTGATTAATGACCCGGAAATTCTCATACTTGATGAACCCACCACCGGCCTTGACCCGCAAGCGAGGCATTTGGTCTGGCAGAAACTGCGAGAGCTCAAGCGGAAAGGAATTACCATATTATTGACCACGCATTATATGGATGAAGCGACTTATCTTTGCGACCGGTTGGTTATGATCGATAATGGTAAATTCATCGCTGAAGGACCTCCGATGGAGCTCATCAGGAAACTTCCCGGCAGGATGGTGATAGAACTTCAGGAAATAGAGGGGCAAGTATATGAAAGCCTGAAGCCATTGATCGAAAATGAAGTTTATGAATATTTCGGTGATACCATATACATATTCACCAATGATCCCAAACCTATCTTGGATTCCTTAGCGGAGATGAATTTACCGCGGGTCATAGAACGTTATGCCAATCTAGAGGACTTATTTCTAAAATTGACTGGCAGGTCACTAAGGGAATAGTTATGACGGCAATCCCTATGAATAATCTTATGCCAATATGCTGAACCTGATTTTCCCGAATCTTTCCCGTGGCGCTTTCAGCGTCCTGCTTCGACATCGAGACGTGTTTATCAAGATGTGGAAGACCACCCTTATTCCTCCATTTCTGGACCCGCTGTTTTATCTGGTCGGTATGGGATATGGGTTGGGAGCGCTGGTAAGCGACATCGATGGCTATTCTTATGTCCAATACATTGCGCCGGCGTTGGTATCCTCAGTAATAATGACCGCTCCTTTCTTCGAGGGTGCCATCGGCGGCTATGTGAGAATGCATTATCAGAAGACCTGGGATGCGATGATAGCCACGCCGCTTTCGATAGAAGATGTTATCACCGGCGAGATTCTTTATGGAGCCTGCCGGGCATTGCTTCAAGCGGTATCCATAATGATTGTCATTTTCTTATTTGGGTTGGTCAAATCGCCCCTGGCATTATTAATGCCCTTCGTCTGCCTGATAGGCGGTTTTATGTTCGGAAGTATCGCTATTGCCTATATCTCCTGGATTCCGGCCATAAACTATATTGATTTCCTTTTCACTCTAATAATGACCCCGATGTTCATTTTCGCCGGCACTTTTTTCCCGGTCAGCCAATTACCTCCTTGGGCGCAGAAAGTTGCCTTTTTCATGCCACTCTATCATGTGGTTTTAATCACTCGGAGCTTGATAACCGGAGTGATCCATCCGGATATTTGGAAGAGCGTTATCTGGGTGATAATAGTTGGCTCGATCGCTTTCGCGGTGGCGTTAAGGCTACTTAGGCGGCGGGTCGTGCAGTAATGATATCATCAATCCGAATAATTATGATTTTATCCAGATCGGATTCGTCAGGCAGATGTTTCCTTTGACGGTGGTCAATTCAGCCCTGATATAGCCATTCAACTTTGGGGACGGTGTGATTCCAGAGTCGTAACGGAAATCCTTCTTCTGGTGGGTGCCAGGCAAGACATTGGAATTAAGGGCATTGGTAATATTCAGGCTCTCAAAATGGTCGTGATAGGTTTTCGGGAAAGCATCTTCGTAAATCAGCATTGATTCCTTTCTTTTATTGATATCACCATAATAAATCCTCATCTTTCCGAGTGGGCCGAATTCCTCCGTTGTCTTCAATTCGATATTAAGCTGCCAGTCGGATGTGCCCATATTTTCGATAGTATCTCCGGGAATACGTCTTTCACTGTCGGAGTTCTTGAAAAACAAATTAATAAAGGGGCCGTCGGTGATAATGCAGTTGCCGAGTCTGATTGCTTCCAGAATTGAAAAAGCCGAGGGAGGGGTATCTCCAAGATAAACTAACGTCCGTGAGCATCCGAAGGTCTGACGATCGCTTTCCCGAAAATTCAAGAATGGCATTCGTATCTGCCGCAGGCGATTCAAATTCCCATGCGCATCCGAGCCTGCCACAACATATTTGTGATGCCCTTCGATCAACAATTTCCTCCAAAGCGCAATACCGGCGAAAAATGAATCGGTACGGCGTCCATTTAGTATCTGCAGATGGTGAAAATCATCGCTGTCGCAATCATCGAAAGTCCAAGGTCCGCGGTTAAGCAAAAGCTTTTCCAGAAATGTTGGCTTTTCTCCGGGATGCGCCGCAACAGGCAATCCACCCTGGCCCGTGATCTCGCCAGCTACTTGGCCGATCGGCGATGTTGGACTATTATTAAACCAGCTTTCAGCGGAATCCCCATAGCCAGGGATAAATCTATTCATATTTAGCCCCAATAAATGCACATTGCGACTGTCTTTGCTGCCACAGGAAATTTCCTCACCCTGAATAATGATGAATCCAGGGTTGGCATTTGATTCCGAAATCGATTTGCTCAGATGTTTCCATCTTTTGAGATCCAGGTCCGGGGCGTAATATTTTCCGGGTTCATCATCGATGTCGTAAGAATGGTCAGTGATAGCCATAAAACTCAGTCCCAGAGGCGGCCCCATCTTCGCGTAAACTTCTATCGGCGCGCCGAATTCCACGAAATCATCGGTGGCATCGGAATGGGCATGGATGTCGCCAGCATACCACCCATTGTCTTTGGGCCAGGATTCGGAATTGTGATACACTTTGAACGGCTTATGACGGGTGCCGCGGTGATTGTCGTTTTGGGCTTTTTTTATCTTGCCCTTGGAGGCATATTTGAAGGCGATATTGATTTCAAATCCGCCTTGGGGAAGTTGGGAATTTTGGATGGTGAAGATTTGATAAAAAAGGTAATCGGTTACTTTCGATACCGGTAGTTGAAACTTTATTGTCTCGCTTGGCTGTTTCTGTCGAATAGTTGCCTCAATGGATTCAACCGATATCGGGTAACGATCAGCATCTTTGATCAGCAATATTACCGGCAAATCAGCGCCGGGTTCAAGGCGTCGGGGAAGATCGAATATGATCTCCGGTTCGCGCTTAAAATATCGACTTGGAAAACCGGTAAAGCGGTAGTGAGTCTCGGCGTAAGCCAGAATCGGCAGGATACTCAGCAAGAGTGATAACTTATCCCCGGGCAACAGCATTTTCTGATCAACATCGTTAACGGTTTTCCGGTTCCAAATAACCCTTTGGGAATTCGGTGATGATAGCTTCGACATCGAATGGAGTCAATTGGTACTCCACATTGATCGGCAATCGCCAATCATCCTTAGAGATATAGATTTTCAAAATAGTATCTTCGCTGACCAGATTTAACGACAGGGCGTCTGTGGGCAAGCGTTTGGTATCCTGCAGTTTGGAAGTGAACTTGACATCGATTTGATAACAACTGATCTGTTTGCCGCCGGCTTTGATGTCTTTAATCCCTTCAACTGTCCATCGGGCTATCCAGGAGGCTTTTTCCACATTGATATAAAAGCTGTCGGCCATTCCCAGATATAGCGGGGCAGTCCGCAATCGATAGAGTGCGGAGAAGAAATTTTCCAGGTCTCCGGGATGATCAATGGCGGTATCGCCTTCGTAATAGATACGGTTGAAGCGATGATCGAATTGCTCACTCGACTGCTTTTTGAGCGATTTCTCGTTGATATTCCGGCGGTATATCAGGGGCAGGCCAATGGTATCCAGGTAAGTCCAGTAAAAATTATCGATGGGATAAAACATGCTCCAGAATTTGGTCGTTCGGGCAGTGATGTAGATCCTATAAGAGCCGGAATCGGGTTCGGTAATCGGCGTGCTTTCCATCGAAACTCGCACTACCGGCAAGGTCAGGTACCTTACTTCATATTTCGCCTTTTCCGCCCTCAGAAAATCAAAGCTCAGTGCGTGGTTGGCCCAAATCAGCAAAAGCGATATGGCTAAAATTATATTTTTCAAGCTATGCGTCCTTTCCAGCTCCCGCGCATCACCAGCGACAGCGATCCCACAATGGCGATATAATAAGGATATATCATACCGGTGATAGGAAGATATTTTAGCAACGGAGTCGCATCAAAGATCTTTGCCCCATTACTTAAAATCCAAAAATCAAAAGCGAATTTCCACACCCATGCCGCTATCAGAATGCCTATTAATGATGGCCTGATTAAAGCCAACACCGGCGTCAGCGCCAACAGCCAGGCATAAATGAAAATCAATGCAGAAAAAATCATAATTCCGGCCTGAAAATTCGGCGTGATGCCCAGCCTGCGGATTCGCCTGATGAATATCTCATAGAGGCTTCCTCGCTCAGTCGTAAATACAAAGCTCCGCTTGTCGAAATTGAAAACCGCCTTTTCCCCTTTAGCCACTGCCGATTGAATCAAAAGGGTATCATCGCCGGAGAGGACTTTCTGATATCTCTCAAATCCTCCCAGTTTTTCGTAAATCTGCCTGCGATAACCCCAATTCCCACCGGCGCAAGTTATCGCTTCGCCCAGCCCGATGGCTCCAGCGGAAATTAATCTGGTGGCCAAAGACTCCAACGCCAGCGCTCCTTTCAGCACGGAATCATAATGAAATCCGACATGCCCGGCAACAATGGAGCAGGAGCCGCCCAAATAGCTCATCATACTTCTTGCCCAGCAAGGTCCAAGGCGGCAATCGGCATCAGTGAAAAGCACAAAATCTGTGGTGGCGTTGCGGACCCCAAAATCAATTGCCCTCTTCTTGGCAGAAAGTAAAGTCCGGGCAATATAATCGGTTTGGCCGGATAGCTCCAGTATCCTGAATCGTTCATCCATCAAAACCGCATTCCGGGCCATTTCAGCCGTGCCATCTTCGGAAAAATCATCTATTATCATAAAGAGAATCTTATTGCGAGGGTAATCCTGTCTGCTGAGATCATCTACCACTTTGGAGATATTTTCTGCCTCATTTCGAGCAGGGACTAGAACAGTCACCGAAGGCAAATTTTCATCATCAGTCAATGTGTTCACGGTCATCTGTGAGGCCAAATTCAGACCTTTTCTGAGAATTAGTATGCCGATGGCGTATCCGACACTCAGAATTATTAAACCAACCTGAATCAAAACCTCGAATGTCTTCAAAGTTTCTTTAGATACATTAACTATGAACCATTTGCAAGAGTTATTCGTTTCTCAATTTCATTTATGATTGTTTTCGCCGTTGATATATTATAACCTATGGTCGGAGCACTGTTCTCTTATTGGTAGTGTTTTATGATTCATCGTTTTGAAAGACTAAATTATCGCCAGGTTGACTCGCTTCGGCGAGACAAGACAGCGATTTTCATTCCCATATCTCCGTTGGAGGAGCACGGTCCCCATTTACCGGTGGGTGTTGATGCTTTCAATGCCGAATATTTCGCTTTTTCCACCGCGGAGAAGCTTCAAACGCTCAAACCCGAATGGGATATAGTCATCCATCCCCTCTTGCCGGTAGGCACACAAGTTTTCAAATTTATCGGTTCGATAAATTTAAGACAACGCGTGGTCAGAGACCTCGTTTCCGGCGTCGGTTCGGCATTTGCTATTTACGGTTTCAAATATATTATCGTTTTTTCATTTCATGGCGGCCCCCGGCATATCGTGGCTTTGGAGGAGGCCTGCAGTCGCGTCTCCAAAAAATACGACGCCCGGATGATTTCGATTACCGGCGCCATAGCCGAGAAATTCCTTTCCGGCGGGTTCATCGCTGATTTTGAGAAAGAAATGGGCATCGAATTCACTGACCAAGAAAAGCGGCTCTTGAGTGAAGACATTCACGCCGGATGGTGGGAGACCTCAATGATGCTAAAAATTCAGCCGGAATGCGTGCAAGCCGGATATAAGGGTCTTGAGCCTATGCTTGTGCCTTACCATCAATTGGGGAGGAAATCGTCATGGTCTAAGGGAAAAGGACTGGGATACTTCGGCGCTCCCCATAAAGCATCGGTCGAATTCTCGGAGGCCTCCATTAGAATTTTGGATCGGATCGGATTAGATATAATCTGCCGCCATCTCGATGGCGATGATGTTTCAAAAGAGGTGACGAGCAGATTTTACGGGATGTATATTTTTCGAACCGAATTCAAACGGATATTGGGCCTGGCAGTAATCATCATCCTCTTGATTATGGCATTTCTTATTTTCGGCAGGTTCGGTTGGTGAGAAGACTGATTTTGATCCGTCATGCGATGCCTCGCATAGATCCCAATCGACATCCATCTACCTGGCATCTCTCCAGTGAGGGAGCAACACAAACCCTCGAGTTCTGTGAAAGGATTTCTCATTATGAGCTGAATAAAATCTACACCAGCCCGGAACCCAAAGCATTGGAAACCGCGGCTATAATGGCTGAAAAATACAATGTCCCGCTGGAGAAAATTGACCAGCTTCGAGATGTTGACCGAAATCCACAAGGATACGTGCGTAAGAGCGATTATGATATTTCAATCAGAAATTTCTTCACCAATCCCGCCAGTATGATTTTAGGAGATGAAACTGCAGATGATTGTTATTACCGTCTTAAATCGGTAGTTGATTATTTAATGTCCAATGACAATTGTGGGAATATCGTTGCAGTCTCCCACGGTTTGATACTTTCGGTTTTTCTGTCCAGGGTGCTCAAGATTGGAGCATTCAAAATCTTCAATCAACTGGTCCTTCCCTCCCTGATTGTATTATCCATACCCGACTTAAAGTTTGTCAAAGGGGATGTGAAAATAAAATAGGATGGACATTAAATCTATCCACTTATGTTACGGTAAGGGATGAGATTATCGGCAAAAGTGTTAATTATAATGCTTTTATTGCAGGCGAAGCGACTGTAATCAGGTTATCAATCCGAGAGAATAGATAACCGGCCTCCATTCAGAATAGCGGTAGCTTTGCGGTATGGATCTAGTCCCCGTATAACCATAAACAGATCGGTTGGCCGCCGGATAACAACAGGGATTCAGATCCGGATAACCACCCTCTGACAAGGGGGTGGTTTTTTATTTAAACCGACCGTTGCCAATCTTGCTGGGATAAGATTCAGCCGTTCTACAAAAGGGCCGCCTCAAATTCGAGGCCCAAAAACGCAGTTTTTTTGATTTATTATCCCAATACGCTTGACAGTTCGAGAGAATAGGATAATATTTAGCTTGAGCGTAAAGAATGAATAAGCGAAGATACTGGCCGGTTATATTTCTCCTCTTCTCATTGTTAATAATTAGCTGTTCGGGGAGGGATGATCCGCGTAATGTGGTCAAGGAATTCGTTGGGGCGATCATCAGCAACGATTCGACCGCAATTGAGTCCATGGTGAACTGGGAAGGGATGATAAAGAGCCGTTTGGAAGAAATGTCGCCGGAAGACTCGTCTCGCTCCCTGATTTATTACAAGGCGGAGTTTTTCAATAGCTTAATTGACAGCGGCAATCGGCGGTTATATTACCTGAATAGCCAGATAGTTGTCGGCAAGGGCAAGATTACCGACGATCGAGCGGAAGTGGAATTGAGCTTTATCGGCAAAGATACCGGCATACAGAATTACACCAAAGTAGGTCTCCTTAAATCACCTGATGGATGGAAGATAATTTATCTCTATTGATATGGTTCATATTCTCAACATTATAGGATCCGGTATCGCCGCGGCATTGATGGTGCTCATCACGCAGTTGTTCGCTTCGGGTCGGATAGATATCCTGCCAATATTCTTAGTCAACTGGGGTTCAATTTACGCCGCTTTTGGATTTGGCGGCGATCCGATTCGCGCCAATAAGGTGCTATTCGTCATCTTGCTTCTGCAAAGCTTGGTCTTGCTGGTTGTGGCGGGTAATGATATTTTCAGATTCGGATATAATAGCTTCTATTTGTACCGAGGAGCCGCCGGCATCGGAGTGCTGGTGCTGACCATCTTTGGATATATGATCGGCAAAAAGAACGAATGATATCAAGGCGCATGTCTCTTAATTTTCCAAATATCAGGGAATAAGACAATGGATAAATTAGTCATAAATGGTGGAAAAAGATTAACAGGTCGCATTGGCATCGGCGGCTCGAAAAATTCGGTCTTGCCAATCCTTGCAGGCACAATTTTGGCTTCTGATGGCGAGTGCATTATTGACAATGTCCCCAATATCCGGGACATAGATGCTATGCTCAAAGTCTTGAAGACTCTGGGAGCCGAAGTCAATCATGATGGTGAATCCCATCGAGTAATAATATCAGCCAAGAATATCGCCAACTTCCGCGCCCCGTATGAGCTGGTCAGACAAATGAGGGCTTCATTCTTGGTGATGGGGCCCTTACTGGGACGATTCGGCCAGGCGGAAGTATCTCTGCCCGGAGGATGTGTCCTTGGGGCGCGTCCGGTTGACCTGCATATCAAAGGATTTCAATCGATTGGAGCAGTCGTTTCCGATAAGGAGGGGTATATTCGTGCGACTGCCGAGAAAATCCGTGGCGGCGAAGCATTCTTCGATAGGCCCAGCCATACCGGCACCGAAAACATAATGCTGGCCGGAGCTTTGGGAAATGGAATCACCCGCATTGTCAACGCCGCTTGCGATCCGGAGGTTGTGGACTTAGCCAATTTCCTCATCAGAATGGGCGCCCGCATACAGGGTGCCGGTTCCACTTTCATCGAAATCGAAGGTGTCGAGCGGCTTTATGGGTGCCACTATGATGCGATGCCGGATCGGCTCGTCGCCGGCACTTATGCCTGCGCAGTCGCCATTGCCGGCGGTGAATTATTCCTTGAGAATGCGCGAGAATCGGATTTGCAGATGCCTCTTATGAAACTCCGCGATATGGGAGTTGATGTAATCCAAATGGAGAATGGCTTGGCGGTTTCCTGTCAGAATCGATTGAAATCTGTCGATATAACCACCTTTCCCTTTCCCGGATTTCCCACCGACCTTCAATCCTGCTTTATGGCATTATGCGCGGTGTCGGACGGAGTCAGCAATATAGTCGAGACCGTCTTTGAGAACAGAATGGGGCATGCGATGGAACTGAAAAGGCTCGGAGCTGATATCAGAGTGATGGGGGATCGGGCGGTCATCAGTGGCGTCGAGCATCTGCACGGAGCATCGGTGATGGCTTCGGATATACGGGCCGGCGCGGCGCTGGTGGTGGCGGCGCTGGGAGCGAAAGGAACCACCGAGATTCTGCGGGCTTATCATATCGATAGAGGATATGAAAATATCGATGAGGCATTGCAGTCGGTGGGGGCCGATATTAAAAGGCTGGCGGAGTAATTATGAATAGGGAACTTGATTTACAAGCCAAAACCGTCCACGAAGCCATAGATTTGCAGGTCCAAAAAGAGGGTCTTAAGAGCAAACCGCTTAGACCTATCATAGCGCCGGTGCTGGCAAAAGCTCACACGCCCATTTATAAGATGCACCGGTACTATGCCAGACGGCCACATAACGTTTTCTCGAAAATGATCGAGCATTATTCCAATCCGGGGGACATCATTTTGGATCCATTCTGCGGGGGCGGGGTGACAGTGGTTGAAGCTTTGAAGTTGCGGAGACGGGTGGTCGGAATAGACTTAAATCCTTTGGCGACCTGGATAACCCAGGTTGAAGCTTCACCGATAGATATCGATGCTGTGGAAAAGGCGTTCCAAAAATGGTTCGACTGGAGCAAACAAAACATTGAGACTCTTTTTCGTGCGAAATGCACCAAGTGCGGTAAGTCGGCTGTTGCGGAATGGTTCGAATGGTCGAATGTGATAAAATGCCCTGACTGCAAGAGCTCGGTGGTCTTGGGAAATGCGACAAAACATCCCAACGCTGTTTATGAATGCACCAATCCGAAATGCAAAGCGCGATTGAAAGCTGACGATTGCGAACGGCTTCCGGATAAGATGCTTTCCGTTTTGGTGAATTGCGAAAACTGTGAGGAACGGCGCATTAGGCCGGCAACAATTGGAGATATTAGGCTCTATAATTCAATTTCAAAGACAGAAAAAAGCGTAATAAAAAAAGAAAAATTGGTGATACCGAAGGATGATTTCCCTGATATGAATTCCGTTAGGGAGAACAATCTTTATAACAAGGGCTTTCTCAAATTTGCCGACTACTTCACGCCAAGACAGCGAATAAGCTTGGGCTTAGCAAAGAAATGGATTAGAGAAAATGTAAAAGACGAATCAATAAAACAAGGGTTGATTCATATTTTCTCCGCCTCGATTCGTTTCGTCAACAAGATGGTTATTAGAAGCGAAGCATGGCGGGGCGATAGGCCTTTGGAATGGCCCGGCCACATATACTGGCCACCCTATACATACTTGGAAGCGTCTCCGATTGACCCGATGCGGAAGCGTTTTGCCGCCTTCAAAGCCGGCAAAGCCGAGCAAGAACGGGAGATCGGGGACTTTTGCTCGTTTCCCAGGACTCTTAAACCCTGGGAGGAGATACATAACGGAGCCACTTGTTGGATTCTGACTCAATCAAGCCACGAGATCAAACTGCCTGACGCATCCATTGACGCGGTGATCACCGACCCACCATTTGGGGGAAATGTCCAATACGCGGAGTTGTCTGACTTCTATCTAGTCTGGATCAGGGAATTCCTCGGTTTGAAGAATGGAGCGCCCAAGGAAAATGAAGCCATCGAAACCCGGCATTCCGGCTTCGATGGAGCGAAAGATAGAAAATTTTATGAAGATATGCTGTTCAAAATATTCAAGGAATGCCGGCGGGTTATCAAACCAGATGGATGGATGGCATTGACCTTTCACAACCGGGACATCGGCGTGTGGATGGCGATGAACCGCGCCGCAATAAGGGCGGGTTTCAGGCTTCCATCATTGGAGGAATGCAGGAATCGGGGGATGGTTTATCAACCGCCGATTGAGAACTACACCCAAACGATTCACCAGAAAAGAACCGGCTCGATGTTGGGCGATTTCATTCTCTCTTTCAAGCCCTACGAGTCAACCATCGAATTAGAGGCGATAAAAGAGCATCTCTCCACAGATGAAGAGAAATCTCTCCTGCAAAAATGTGAGCAAATAATCAGGTATCACGGCGGCGCAGATGAGACCACACTGATGACCGGCTTGTTGCCATATCTCTCCGAAAAAGGGCTATTGGCTCGGCTGGCCAAGTTTGATCTGCGACTATTGCTTTCCAGTGGGAACTTTATATTTGACAAGAAAGAAAAGAAGTGGTTCATGGTAGATATGGTTGAGCCGTCAGGGGCAATAAAATTCCTTGATTCCATCCCAGCCGAAAACCTTGCCCAGCAACTTATTTTCAGCCATCTTTCGGAACATACGAAAGCAAGCCTTGATGAATTGCTGGTAATGACATATTCTCAATTAGTCAATTCCTACCGCCCGCAAATGAGCACAATTGATAAAGTGCTGACCAAATATTGCAAGAAACTGAAGACTAAAGGCCAAAAACGGGAATTCTATATTTTGAATCCGAGGGCAAAAACGCCCGGCCAAATAAATCAGGCGATAGCTGATCAGATAGCCTTAGACATCGATATCCCCATTCTGCTCGATCATAATGGAATAATTAAGGTCATCGCCGAGACCGCGAAAAGCAGAGGTTACAATGTTCACATCGGAGAAACTGAACAAAGGAAATCCCCAATGTTGAACGAGTTGAGCCTGAAGCTGAGCGGTTTTGAAGTTGGTCTTACCCCTAATGTTTTCAGATTGGTAAAAGAAATAGATTTGATAATTCTAACAGGTTCCCAAAACATTCTCTCCGCAATCGAAGTTGCCACATCAATAACCACCTTCAACAAAGCCATCAATGATAGATTCAGAAATCTGACGACTATTGCCCCCAATTTGAATATCCTGCTTAATGTGGTCATCGCGGATGACGATTTTTCCAAAGCCCACCAGGAATTATATACTCCAGCAAATATAGAATCTAATCTGGCTTCGAAAGTCAGGTTGCTCCGGATAAGCGAAATTGGAAGTGGGGATTTTCTTGATAAACTGCTGGGCAGCAATCCCTGATATCTCTCGCGCTCCATACCAACAACGACCCTCAAATCTCTACCCCGTAAGTCGAAATGGATGCCCATGCGTTACGCACCCTTGATTACCTTCATACCCTTTTTCATAGAAGTTTCGACAATATCATTCTTGCAAAAGCGGGGCCTACGCATCTATATTGAGCCCGAGATCCTGCACTATCGCCTTTGTATGGTGCGGAACCGGATCTGCTCAAGCGGCGTAAAATTCATGCGGCTATACGCAAATGGAACCGCTATTTTGCATAAACTGTTTAGATTAAGAAGGGTAGAAATTTGATATCAAAACGACTTTCAGCCATCTTCCTGTTCCTGTTCCTTATCATCTTATACGACTCTGCCTTTTCCCAGGAACAGCAATATTTCGGGAAGAACAAGGTTCAGTATAAAACCTTCGACTGGTATTATATCCAAAGCGAGGATTTCGATGTCTATTTCTACCGCGACGCCCAACCATTGGCTACATTTGCCGTCGATGTTCTTGAGGACGCTTATGACAAAATACGCAAAGAGCTGAATTACGATCTGAAAAAAAGGGTCCCGGTTATCGTTTATTGCTCCCATAATGAATTTCAACAAACCAATGTAATAGGCAGTTTGATTGAGGAAGGAGTGGGGGGATTTACTGAGGCCTTCAAGAATCGAGTGGTCATTCCCTTTAGTGGTTCTTATGAGGATTTTCGGCATGTCCTTCATCACGAGCTTACTCACGCCCTGATTTTCGATATGCTTTACGGCAATACGCTCAGCTCGCTGATTTCCCGCCAGTATCTATTCCGTCTTCCCCTTTGGTTTTCTGAAGGATATGCGGAGTATTCGTCCCGTCATGGCTGGGACACATTTTCCGATATGTATATGCGCGATGCCACCATAAATGGTTACCTCGCACCCCTCGAATGGGCGGGAGGATTTTTGGTCTATAAGGAAGGCCAGTCGGCAATTGCATATCTGGTCGAAAAGTATGGCGAGGAGAAAATCACTGAAGTTCTGGCCAAAGGGAAGCTGCACCTGACAATTGATAAGGCCCTGAAAGCCTCCATCGGAAAAACCACTGAGGAATTCGAAAAGGAATGGATGCTGGCTATGCGCAAGGAGTACTGGCCTGAAATAGCAATCCGCACCGAGCCAAAAGATATCGCCAAACCTCTTACCGATCACGAAAAAGACAATTCATTTTACAACGAAAAACCGGAATTCGCCCCATCGGGTGATAGGCTTGCTTTTTTCTCCGATAGATCCTCCTATCCGGAAATCCTGATTATCTCAACCATCGATGGGGCCATAATCGAACGGCTCTTGCGCGGGGCGCAATCGGCTCAATTCGAGTCATTCCACGCTTATCAATCCGGGCTGTCGTGGTCCTCGGATGGCAAAAATATCGCATTTGTATCCAAGAGCCATGGCTACGACAAATTAATGACCATGAATGTCCGCAAGAAGAAAATCTCCGACAAATTCAAATTCAAATTTGATAGCATCTCATCGCCGGACTTCTCTCCCGACGGAAATTCCATTGTCTTTTCAGCTACGAAAAATGGTAAATCCGATTTATATCTGGCAGATTTCAAGACAGGGACGGCCACAGCATTGACCGACGATCTCTATGATGATAAAGAGCCCGATTTTATGGCGGATGGCGGCGGTATCATCTTCTCGTCGGATCGCCCAAGTCATCCAGCAGAGGACGATACAGCTTTTACCTATGGAACCTATAATATATTCAAAATGGACATCCCGGAGCATTCCATTACCGCTATCACTGACACCACCGGCATAAACACCGATCCGGCGATTTCGCCCGATGGCGGCCATCTCTGCTTCGTGTCTGATAGGAATGGGATATATAATCTTTACATAAAGGAACTTCCTGACGGAAAAGTCTATCCCATAACAAATGCCTTATCAGGGTGTTTTTCTCCGGCATGGTCGCCCGATGGCGATCAAATTGCATTTTCGGGTTTTCAAAAGGCAGGTTTCGATATTTTCTTGATGAAGAAAATCAAGCCGATAGAAACCGATGGCAACGGACTTGCGCCAACACCTTTCGTGGCCAAGGACCCCAAATCCATTTTTGTGCCGGTTCCCCCTCCTGCTGAAAGCCCTGCTGATAGCGTTAAATCCGCCGAGAAATCAACTCCTGATTTTAGCGATTATGTCTTTTCCGTGGGTAAAGAACATATCGACTCTGAATATCCTGAGATCGCCGATACCACTAAGACCACGAGTTCCGCCAATCAAGATTCCATTCCGGTTTATAAAGATTCCGAGGGTAATTTCATCAAGAAAAAATATAAGCTCAAATTCACCCCGGATTATGTTGCCGGAGACCTTGGCTACGACACCTATTATGGATTTTCTGGTCAATCATTTTTTGCTTTTTCGGATATATTCGGAAATCATAATCTGTTTATCAGCACCAACCTCGGAAACTTCCTTGACCAGCTAAATGTCGAAGCTTATTATTTTTACACCGCCCACAGGATTGACTATGGAATTGGGCTGTTCCACAGCCAAAACTACTATATCGATCCGCTGGATCGCCTTTTCAGCGACCGTATCTACGGGGGAGTGGTTTCCGCCAGTTGGCCATTTTCCAAGTTCACCCGCTTGGAATTGTCAGCCTTGCATCTCTCCATCGGCAGGAAATATCATGACCCGCCATTTGATGATAGTGATAAACGCGCTTTTGAAACCTCATTATCATTGATAAATGACACCGTCCTTTGGGGCATAACCGGCCCGGTTAATGGCCATCGATATGCGCTTCATTACCGTCAGTCCATAAATAAATTATTTGATTCCAATCTGGATTTCCAAACAACGGAATTTGACTATCGAAAGTATCTTAATATCAACACCAGATACCTGCTGGCTACCAGATTTTCCGGCGGGGCATCCTTCGGTAAGACACCGCAGGAGTTCTTTCTGGGCGGAACTGCCAATTGGATCGGGCGGAAAACCGAGCGCAACGATATTTATGGCATCCGCGATATCTACTTCGGAAGTCTGGTTACCCCGCTTCGCGGCTACAATTATTACGAAACCACCGGCGACCATTACGCCCTGATGAACCTCGAATTCCGCTATCCTTTTATCGAATATTTCAAGATGAAATTCCCTCTGCCGATGACCATTTCCTACGTGAATGGCGTGTGGTTTTACGATATGGGAGCGACCTGGTTTGAAGATGAAGGATTCCGCGGCGTTAAGACTGTCAATGGCACCACTCGCCTTAATGATTTGAAAGCCGGATTTGGTTTCGGCGCCCGCGCCAATCTGGGGATATTTGTCCTTAAATATGACGCCGCCTGGCGCACCGATTGGAACGGCATCTCCGAAAAACCACGACATTATTTCTCTTTCGGGGCGGAATTCTAAGCACGGAATTATTAATTATAGTCCCCTCTTGAGGGATTGTTGAATAAGTGGCTTCCGGACTTCCTCCACATGTCATTCCCGCGGAAGGGCTTGTTGAAAAAGCTGGGCTACCATGAAAAAGAACGCGCTTCAAAAATATCTTTTCTTTCTCTCCTTCTCCCATTAACTGGGAGAAGGAGTCGGAGGATAAGGGAGCTTAGGGTTACACCCTCTCCCTTCCCGACAAGTCGGGACACCCCTCCACAGACGGGCAAGCTTCTCCCGACGAAGCGGGAGAAGGTAAAGATCGTTTTTCGGGTTTCCTGACTTTTTCAACACTCTCTGCAGAGGGGACTAGGAATGGACTGCTAATTAAGGCATCAGCCATCTCTGTGCACCGGGTAGCCTTAATGGGAGTCTCAATTTTCCATTGGGTGTCTCAGCCACTTGACATACGAAAATATATCTTGCCAATAGTTTCCATTAATCATTTCTTTATCAAGAAGCACTTATTCCCTTTTGCGGAGGCGGAAAATGGCAAAAAGCATGTTTTATCGAATAATGGTATCGAAACTCTGTATTTTTGTTTTGTTAGTTGCTCTTCTTCCCTTTCAAATCGCACATTGTTCAATTAACAACAATTCCCAAACCAAATGCGGCCTTATTCCTCTGATGCAGTCTATTCCGGAGATCAATCGAGGAGATAATTATTCATTCGATTTCGGCACGTTGCTCTCTCGTGTCAATATGCAAAAATATTATGACACACCGGAAGGGCATTTCAGGATTCATTATGATACCACCGGCGGCGATGCGGTCTATCAGGCAACCACCGATACTCTTCCTGCCGATGGTCATCCCGATTTTGTCAATCGCTGTGGGGAGTTTTTCGAAGAATCATGGGCCCTATTTGATACGTTGGGGTATACGATGCCGCCATCTGATGGCGTAAATGGAGGCGGCGATGGCTTATATGATGCATATATGCATCACTATTTCGGAACTTATGGGGTGGCCTGGCCCGAAAGCCCGTCAAGCCAATATCCCGACCGACCCTATTCATATACCAGCTATATTTATGTAGATCCCAGTTATAGCGGTTTCGGGTATCCCGATAGAACCGAGCCCCTAAAGGTTACCGTGGTTCATGAGTTTTATCATGCCGTACAATTTTCCTACAATGTCTGGGCTGATGCCTGGTTTATGGAAAACAGTTCCACCTGGTCGGAAGATATCCTCTATGATGCTGTGAATGACAACTACAATTACCTCTATGATTTTTATAATTACCCTCATTATGCCCACAGCACCGAAAACGGCGCCCATGAGTACGGGATGTTTGTCTGGCCCCAGTATATTTATCAAAATTTCGGCATAGATGCCATGCGCAATATCTGGGAAGGGACGGTCATAAACGCGGTCGATGAAGTTCTCGATGCCTATTTTTACTTAAATGAAAGTTCGCTGTGGTCCGAATATCGCCGCTTTATGGTCTGGAATTACTTCACTGGCCTGCAGGACGACAGTTTACATTTCGAAGAGGGCTCCAATTATCCGCCGATTTCCATAATGAGGACTCATTCGACTCTACCTGTATATGACCAAACTACCATCAAAGCACCTTCCGGCATCGGGAGCAACTATATCGCCTTCAAAAACCTCGAGGTATATACGGATAATATTCGCTTTGAAATGAAAGGGGAGCCGGAACTGAATTGGGCGATGGATGCCATTGTCTTTGGTGAAAGCGGGATCGCGAGTTATGATTCGGTAATATGTGACCAAAATGGTTTGGGATCGCTCACGATTGACTTCGGCAGTCCAGTTGATAGTGTGATTTTGATCGTAACGTTGCTATCGTCGGCCAATAACCAGCCATTCCTTTATTCCGCCTTTGTCGATACTCTGACCGGTGTCAATGACTTAACCGAAAGTTTGCCGGGGGAATTCGCTATTATCGGTAATTACCCCAACCCGTTTAATGCCCAGACTAATATCATTCTTCATTCCCCCCTATCTGCCACCGCTATTCTAAATGTCTATAATCTTCAAGGGAAATTAATCAGCTCTTCCAGCCATTTCCTGACGAGGGGGGATAATACCATTGGCTGGAACGGGAACGCTCTGCCTTCCGGCATTTATTATTATCGGCTTGCCTGCCAAGAGAGGATATTAATAGGCAGAATGGCCTTGATAAAATAAGCCTTCCTTTAATCGAGCATTGCAATTTGAAATGATGGCGGGGCAGTTTCTACATTGAGGGGACATTTCACCGATAATAAAGGTATCAGAGGAGGGAGCATCGATGAAATGGATTTCAATACTGTATATTATGGTGCTAATGCTGATTGCGCCGTTGGGAGCATTAGGACAAACCGCACTTGACAGCAGTCTGATTTGTCTAAGACAGGCTTCATCTTCATCCGAACCTGCTATTCAGGAGGGCCTCTATAAGACTGCAATTGGAGTCAAACCGGATTGTGCCCAGTGCTATTTTGCATTGGGCCAGTTATATCTATCACAACAAAAATATAATCAGGCGTTATCTGAGTTTTATTTTGCGGAAGAATACAATCCGCAGTTGGTAGGATTGCATTATTATATCGGGTTGGCATTTGAGATGCAGAATAATTTCCCATCAGCTTTGGATGCCTATTACCTCGCTATCGAAGGCAAATCGGATCTTTACTTACAATCGCAAGCCCATCTTTCAATTGGATCGATATTTGATGCTATTGCCATGCCCGAATCTGCCGCGGTTCATTTTCAGAAAGCTATCGAATTAGACAGCGCATCAGCCACCGCTTATTTCAATCTCGGAATAACTTATGATGATCGACAGATGTACGAAGAGGCCATCAAATGCTACTTGAAAGCCCACTGTCTCGACACGGCCGACACCGATATTATCACCAACCTGGGAGTCGCCTACTGCATGACCGGGAATTTTGATTTGGCAATAGGCGTATTTATTTCCGGACTGGCGCTGGACCCCGAAAATTATCGCCTTAACTATAATCTGGCCAATGCCTATCAACTCAATGGCGAACTCGGCGCGGCTCACGACAAGTTCGAATTCACCATCAAGCTCCAACCCGCTGAAGCCGAATGTTATTATCGATTAGCCCAAGTGGAAGAGAGCCTGGGCGATTTCGATTCCGCTGCCCAAAATTATGACCGCTTCCTGGAGCTGGCTTCACCGATATATGAGATCGCCGTGGAAGAAGCTCGACGGCAACTGGAACTAATAAAAAATAGATGATGGCTGATGGCATTCGACGCGATCCTGAGAATGCGAAAATCATCGCCCATATTTGCCGATTAATTCGCCCTGAGCCAAGATATGTCCTTCGATACCTTTCATAACTTCGGCTTTGGTGCGGCCTGCCGGCCAATCAGGCATAAAATCAAGCGCATAGAGTTTGAAGAAATATCGATGCGGTTTTCCTTTCGGAGGACACGGGCCCCCATAGCCGATTTTTCCAAAATCGGTTTTGCCTTGCTTGGCGCTCTTAAAGACAACTTGATTTTTGGCGATCGCTTCGGGCAACGATTTTGTCTCCGGCGGAATGCAATAAATCACCCAGTGAACCCAGGTGCCTACCGGGGCATCGGGATCATCACAGATTAATGCCCAACTCTTTGTGCCTGCGGGAATCTTATCCCATGACAAGGACGGCGAAACATCTTCTCCATCGCAAGTATGTTTTTTCGGGATGGCCGCACCGTTAATAAAGGCGGATGACTTAATCTCCAAATTCATTTTGACCTCCATTTTCTTTTTAACAATCTCATTTTCGCCAGCAATACCTTTGGATACCAGCGCCATAATGGAAACAACAAGCGTGAAAACGGTTCTTAGCATTAGAATTCCTCCTCTTCAATAACAAGATCAAAATCGACTCATCATTCAAAAAGAGCCAGGACTTGGGACTCCGTATATCTTTGAACTTCCGGGACTTCACTGCTGTTCTTGACTATCACCCTGATTTTATCGGTGGGAATTTTCCCCAACTCAAAATCCCCGATGAATCGGAATTCCTTTTCCGGCATCCAATCGCCGATTTTCCCCAGCGAATGGAAATAAGTTTTATCTTCATCCTGCAATGTCTCGTAAATGTCGGGGCTTCCGTAAAGGACTTTTTGGATTCCCAACTCCCCCGAAATTGAATTGTGGATGGCGATCCCATAAGGCTCAAAACTCATATTCATATATCTGGCACGCCATTTCATAAGCGGAACCGCATCGGCTGGCATCAATCCCGAGAAAGCCACAGCCATAATTCCTTTATGAAGATGTTTGTTGGACGCTCTAAGTTTCTTCTCTTTCAAAATACGGCAGAGGGTTTCCTTCCCCGAGCGCGCATACGATTCTGAATTTACTACGGCATCATAATAATCGTAAGTGGTTTCGCCAGGCCAGGGGCCATTTGACGACTTTGTCCAATGAATTAGGAAATCCCACTGCTTATCTTGTGCCCATCCCGCTATTTTCAGTCGAGAATAATCCTGCTTCAATGTCCGCTGGTTTGAGTTATAGGGGATTAAAAACTCTTCCATAACGACTTTATCAGCGGGGTAATCTTCAATAAGGGAGGAAAGATTTCCACCCTCTCGAATCGAAATTGGGATTATCATATCTGATAGAGTGATAATTATCTTATCGCGCGCAGGCCATTCTATTTTTTTCAAAGTTTCCAATTCATCAGCCATGTAAAATCCCACCGATTCCTCATTTAGATGATGGTCTTTGACAATATGCCGAATGTCGCTTGCTCGGGGCGATGACGGTGCAATGACAACTATCATCGGGCAGACGAATCTTGAACCGGCGTATAATACGATCTCATACGTATTCATCCCTATACTGGTCAGAATAGTAAAGCCGTTTTGAGCGCAATATTTTACTGCTTCGATGGTGGCGATTATCCAGGAATCAGTTCCGATAGGCCTTTTGGGTTGCCGCGAGTTAAGGATCGCGGCTTTGGGTTGGCTTAGGGCCAAACCCGATCCGGAGTATTTCATAATTTGGCACCTAATCTCTGAATTAGCGACCATCGCACCAGAAACATTGACTTTCAATCAATAATATAAGGAATTGAAGAGCGGCCGCAATATATGCGGATTAATGTCTTTTTTCCAGTAAATATATCGCAGGAGGGGCCAAAGTAAATATGGTACCACACTTGATTTAATTCAATCTCGAAAATTATGCCAGTCGTTAGATTGACCCGTCGTTTGGCGATGTGGGTTAGTGGGTTAATAGTGCAGGTCGGCATGAATTCAATTGTCAAAACCCCCGCAGGCAATCGCACCATTCTTCGAAATGCTTCTACACGAAAATCGACCTGAAAATCTTGATAATTATCTAAAAGGGGTGACCTTGGCCCAATCAACCCAGAAGGTTGACGAGCAAAAGAAATATAAAACCTGCTTTCTTATACTTGCGATTAAGGGTTGGCGAGCAAATACCAAGAATCGAAGGTTTAGATCCCTGCGCTATGGACACATTTATTGTCAGGACAACAGTGTCTTGGACCTACTATCTACTATGGGGAAAGGCCGGGATCATTTTTGAGCGAAACTAAAACTATATTCGGCATTATCGAATGGCCTCCCATTGATAAGAATGTACGGATAGATAAAAAAATTCAACCTCCCGTATTGTGCATCGGCCTCCAGCGGTATATCGCGGCCGACAGTGAAAGAGATCCGATTCGGGTCAAGCCGGCCGAAATAATATTCCTTCTTCTCGGGATGTTTGATTGCCTCGGAAATATCCACCGGGATCCATCCCTTATCCTCCAGGTGAAACTCCGCCCAACAATGATACCCAGGGATTTCGCCCGCAGTCCTCTCTTCCGGGACAGGGAATCCTATTACAAACCTGGCGGGAATGCCGCAAGCCCTCATCATCCCTATAAAGAGGGAATGAATATCAGTACAATTGCCTTTTCGAGTATCACAAGCGTATAAGGCATCGCCATGTCCCCATTCCGTCCCGGATTTATCGTATCTCATGACCTGTGTTAGATGATTATAGACCGCCTGTGCTTTTTCAATTCCGGACATATCATCACTGATCACCTGCTTGGCCTCCTCCGCAATTTTTCCATCGATCGGAACCAATCTGTCTGCTGCCAAGAACCGTCCCAACTCCCGCAAATCGGCGCCATGGTTGTCAGTTCTCTCTTCAGTCAAAGGACCTGCTTCACGACGGGTGACTTCAAAATCGAGTTTAATCTTCACTTCCTCAGGGATTTTGCCCGTGGATTTGACACCAAGGATATTATTCCCATATTCCGGGTCGATGTATGTATAGTACGGAAGTTGAGAGGATATTCGGTAATTCTCTATGTTTTGATCTCTGTCAGTCAGCGGAAACGGAATCCATATTTTCAGGTCGTTTGCCTCGCGGGGAATATCACTGATACTCAATTCATAGGAAAAAGTAAAATGACGCTTTTTTGCTTCGGAATCGACCGACCCAATTCCCTGTTCGGGAAAATCGGTTATCAACAAAAAGGAGATAATGATGACTGCCGATACAGCCGTATTCCTGCGGAACATAAGAAGAACCTTCATAATTATTCAAACCACGATAATCTTACCACACTAATTCTACCGGGCATTGTAACCTCCAGCATTTGGCGCCGATGGTTTGATTGTCAAGAAAATTTCGAGGGAGAGCGATATCGCCATCTGTGTTTTCAAGCTGGCGAAAAGCCCTTGGCTTTTGGTGATTCAAAAAAGTCAAAACCGCCCCCACCCTGTCGGGCATCAGTTTTGATCAGCCACAACTGAAAACCTATCTGTGCTTCCAGACGCCCTTTTCTTCATACCACTCATACCGGGGCTTTCCTTCCACCTTATGGATCATAATTTCAGTTACCTTCAGTTCACCGTGTTCAGGTCGCAAGAAAAAGTCTAAATCGAAAACTTTCCCTTCCTTTTCTTTAAAATCAGAGCAGGCGAAATAAAGGTCTTCTCCCACTTTAGATAAGCGGTCTTTATGAACCTTGGTTAATGTTAACAGCAAGGGGCTTTTGGAGACAGGGTCATATATGAGAAAATACTCCCCTTTGAGCTTGGCATCGGTGGCGACATAATCAGTAATTGCTGTTGCTATAGCTTCCGTATCTACCTTAGCAGATTCAGAGGGATGCTCCATTGGGTGTTCAGGATGCTCCCCGGCGGATGAAATAACCGCATTAAACAGCACGATTAACCCGATCATTGCTATCGCATTGGGCCACTTCGTTTTTAAGAGGATTTTGCGCATTTTGGGCTCCTTAGAGATGTAAGAGTTCATTTTCGATCTTTGCAACGCTAATTATACACCAGCTCGAGCAGAAAGGTTCCCCATCGCTTGGAGAACACTTCAAAGGAACCGATGGTCTGACCTACGGCCCTTAATTATATACGGGGCAGAAACGCCCCGCACTACAAAAAAATATTCCCTGCCGAATGGATTTTAAGGCGCGTATGGAGCAAGGGGGATTGGAGGAGGCCAAGCGGCTGTTGATATTGAAATAACACACCCCGTCTCCTCCGACGATGTCAGAGTATCCGCCCCTCTTAAGAGGGGAAATAAGAGATAGAACAATCCCCTCTTGAGAGGGGTGGCCGAAGGCCGGGGTGTGTCCGGTAGTCGTATTCTCGGATTGCTATTCCCGATTATCATCGGAATTTAAAATCCAACCCACAAACTGCCCTACAATAGCCAGGATTGTATCCAGGCCGACCGTGAAGATGCATATTTGTGGCCGCTAATCTTAGGTCAACAAGGAATTGACAAAATCCCAATTAATCAGCTTATCCACGAAGGCGGCGAGATAATCAGGACGACGGTTTTGATAATCGAGATAGTAGGAGTGTTCCCAGACATCGACACCCAACAGTGGTTTCAAGCCATGAGCCAGCGGATTTTCAGCATTGGGAGTCTTAAATACCTTAAGCTGTCGGCCATCCAGAACCAACCAGGCCCAACCGCTACCGAATTGCGTTACACCAGCGTTTTTGAATTCATCGACAAACTTCTGATGGCTTCCAAATGCCGCATTTATCATCTCGGCGATTTTGCCGGAGGGAACCCCGCCGCCATTGGGTTTCATACATTTGAAGAAGAATATGTGATTCCAAACCTGGGCCGCATTGTTGAATATGCCTGCCTTGGAGGAATCCTTGGCAGTCTCTTTGACTATCGTTTCAAGGTCGGCATTTTCAAGCTGGGTGCCGGCAATCAACTTGTTTGTGTTGTCAACATAAGCTTTGAGATGCTTGCCATGATGAAACTCAAAGGTTTTGGCGCTCATATAGGGTTCCAACGCATTACGCGCGTATGGAAGATCGGGATGTGTTATAGGCATATTGCCTCCTGTAAAATTGAATTTCTTCAGACTAATAGTGTTTTCGAATTACGCAAATTGAACTCATTTGGGGATAAATTATCTTTATCCAGACAAATATGAATGAAAATAGTATAAACTTGCTATTCGGAAAGATGTTCCGATTTTCCTGTTAGAGAAACGTTTAAAGGCGCCGAATCCCCCTTCTTATCCTGACCCATATATAACATAAGGTGTGGATAGGGCATTTCGATTTTTCTTTCATCAAACTCCTTTTTCAACCGTCGATTGAATTCTCTGGCCACTTTCCATTGTCGTATCGGTTTGGTTTTAACTCGAGCTCGAATTATGATGGCTGAGTCGGCGAACTTGTCCAAACCCAAAACATCAATAGGCTCCAGAATAAAATCCTTGAATTGGGGATCATTTCGCATCTGCTCATCGATTTCCTTGATAATAGCGGTTACTTCCTCTATATCTTCGCGATAGCTAATGCTGATATCGAACACATAGTAGGAATATTCCTTGGTCATATTGGTAACCACATCTATCTGGCCATTGCGCACAAAATGAACATTGCCGGATAAATCGCGCAAAGTGGTCATCCTCAAATTGACTCTTTCTACCAGGCCGCTTTTGCCGGCGATCTGGACAATATCACCCACACGGATTTGATCTTCTATCAGAATAAAGAATCCGCTGATAACATCCTGAACCAAGTGCTGAGCCCCGAAACCGACAGCCAAACCAACTATGCCTGCGGCCGCCAGTATGGGGCCGATATCAATTCCAAATTCGTCCAGAATCATTATCGAGGAGACCACTATGATTATTACGGTGGCCACATAACGCATCAGCGAACTAAGCGTATCCGCGCGCTTCTGCATTTCCATCTCCGGCTTAGCTTTTTTGAAAGCGGACAGAAAACGATCTGAGAGCGACCTTGAGGCCCTCAAGGCAATTAGGGTGAGGATCACGGTCACCACAACCTTTGGCCCAACCGCAATGAGCCATTTTAGAGCCTGCTCAAGCCATAAATGCATATTCACAGAAATTTCCCTTCGTTAAGCGAATTACCGATGATAATCAAACGTTTCATTTCAAGACGGTCGGGTTGGAATAGCATCTCTAAGGCTATCCACTATGACTTTGATGTTATTAAACTGCTCCAAAAATGTCAAGAGTTAATGTCTTGGAATTTGATCGGGCATTCCAGAGAGACGCGGCATTTTATTGGATGATAAGCATTTCAGATTGACCTGGTCATTCGCAAACCCGATGCGCCATCGGAATAATACCCCGGTAACGATTCCTGGACTTGGTATCCATGCATTTCGTAAAATGCTATCGCGGACTTATTATCAGCCCGAACCTCCAGCGAGATCTTCCGGCAATTCCTCCTTGCCACTTCATTCTGACACGCTTCCAAGAGGGCAGTGCCCAGCCCATGCCCCCGCAGTAAAGGATCGATGACGATATTATATAGTCGGCCGGTGTTTGAGTTGCTTCGCCACACCATAGTCGCCATGCCTATAATCCCCCCCTGACTTTCCATAATAAAAGTGGTGGCATTGGCTCTGATGAGAAGATAGGCAAATTGGGAACGGCTAAAATGATCTGCGGTGAATCCCCGCAATTCCAGATCGACCAGGGCATCGAGATCATTTATAGTCCCGATACGGATATTGGTCTTCCGGATCATGACAGGCCCCATTCACCCATAAGATAACGTGTTATCCGCTCGTAGAGATGGGGCGCTTTCTGATCTTCCTCACCGGCATTGATAGTCGGATTATCATTGACTTCGATCACCACGAATCCATCATCGACCTGCTTCAAGTCAATGCCATAGAATCCATTCCCTATAGCTTTTGCGGCTTGAAGCGCGGTATCCAGCAAACGAGGGTCAGCTTGATCCAGTTCAACTCCCTTCACGGGTCCACAAATAATCCTGCCATTCTCAATGTGGGTCAGGATTTTCCACCGTTTCTTGGGAATTAGATACTGGCAGACATACAACGGTTCCCCGGCCAGCACGCCTACCCGCAAGTCAAATTCCGACCGTATGAAACGCTGAGCCACAATCCGATCCGCCCGGCGAAGAAAACGATTCCCGACTCTGACGTATTCTTTGGGTGTTTGAACTCTTTCGACATACATAGAGAAACTGCTGTTCGGAGCTTTGAGGACTAATGGATTGCTTAAGGTGTGGAAAAGCTCGGCTCCCCGTTCCAGATTCAAATCACGTTGCTCAAGAAATAGGGTCTCGGGCATACTCACACCGGCATTCTTGAGATGCTGATACATATTAACTTTATCGCAGCAGATATAAATCGAATCCGGGTCATCGATGACCCGAACCCCATTCAATTGCGCTGTCCGAGCGGCAATGTATGAGGAATTCAGTGGGTCAGTATGGGCCCTGATGTAGATCGCATCATATTGGGGTATTTTATACATATCGGGCCTGAATATATAATCGACTTGATGACCCAGCCGTCTGGCCACTTGGCTGTAACGCATCAGCGCACCCATCTCTTCGCTACGCGTTATGGTATATCGCTCAATAAAAATTCCTATTCTTCCCATGTTACTTTTTCCTGAAGGTATGCAAGTTCTTTGGCATTAAGTCGCTCGAAAGGCAGATGTTCAACATTGCTCAAAAGCATCTCTCCACTCTCTAAAATTATCACTCTAATCCGCGCCAGCGGGATGTGAAACACTTTCCAAACCGAATCCGCTATTTCTCTAAATCGGCGTGAGTTGCTCCATCCCAGCACCAAGCGGAAATATTTTACTTGTGCCGTAAGGGGAAGCTCCTGACAGCAGATCGCGTACGTATAATTCCGTGTCATCGATTTCGCCACCCTATTCTTGTGACCAGCTTTAAGGACTATACTGCTGCGCACCATAAACGGGTTCATAGTATCAATTATCACCGGAGGCTCAAAGAAACCATTAGTGATATAATACTCGGGCACCGCCAAACCGGATAATTTCGCCTTCTCCAAAAAAAGGGGAGTCACATAGGCATCGAGGATTTCCTTGCAAGTGGGGTGGACGTTTCTGCCCGTGCATTCCAAATCCTGAGAAGCATAATACGACGTTTCCAGATAGTCGTATCGCCCCGACAAATTAACATAACATTCTTCATGATCATAATAAGCCAGGTAAGGCTCAGACGGTACATGTTCGCCACTCGAGATTTTTTTAGGAAGCAAAAATGATCCTATTCAGAAAATAACTTTGGCAATTTCTTCCCGACTTCCATAATGACTTTTCACGCTACTGATAACCTGTCTGAGATATTTCTCTTAAGCAAAGAATTATCCCCATCTTATCAGAGGGATTATTCAGCGTCATTATTAAAATTTCTTCATCAGGGAATTTCAAATTTCGCTAACTATAATACTGATGATTTGTTTTGGCAAGTGTTTATTTGGATAATAAATGCCCAATAGTATTTTTTTAACCGACTTGATTGATTCCATGGTTTTGCATGGATATTATACTGTGAATTATGAAATATTGTTCGGGGTAATTCAAAGTCTATGCCTAAAATTAGTCTTGTTGGAAAGCAATGGGCATTCTATTGAGGATTCGCCATTAGTGTTTCAATGAACTTTCGAGTATTTTCAATCACTTAATCAGAGTGCATCTCCGGGATTGGGAATATTCACCGGCGGTCATTTTATAAAAATAAATACCAGAAGAATATCCATCTGCGTTCCATAAAATAGAATATTTGCCAGCCGGCTTGAGCCCCTCGTTGAGGGTCTTAATTTTGCGGCCAAGAAGATCAAAGAAGTCAATTTTTACATCGGTTTGATATGGGAGATCGTACTGAATTGTTGTCGTGACGTTGAATGGATTGGGGTAATTAGGAGAAAGGGCGAAATCGGGCGGCAGATATTCACCATCATCGGGTATCTCCGATTGAAGCATTCGGAATATTATTAATGAATATACATCAGCGAGGAAAATATAACCATTCGACACCGCAATGTCATAAGCTCTGCCCGGTGTGTCGATGCTTTGTAGCATCGTGACATTTGCGGGATCCGAAACATCCAATGCCAGAAGGCCTGATAGATTTACGCTAACCAGCGCTGTATTGCCGACGACATACACTTTTTTGGCCCAATCCGGAGTGGCATAGCCGCCAATCAGCGATATATTAGATGGATCGCTAACATCCAAAATTCCAAGCCCGGCATCACTCACAACGTAAGCGATATTGCCTGCTACAAAGATCCCATTGGGGTATTCAATATCATAAGTCCCTTTGGTTATCGGGTGCAATGGATCAGATATGTCGAATATGTACATCTGATTCAAAGGATAGGAAGCCAACGCATACAGATGACCATCGCTTACATCAATTCCACGGATGGCGTAGCTCGGAATTGGACTCTGGCCGACCAATACAGGATTGGCCGGATCGGAAACATCAACAATATCTATGCCGCTTTCGTCTATGCCTACATAGAGAACATCCTCGTAGGCAAAAACCTGGCGCGCCCCTCCACTCGGATTATCATAAACTCCCACCAAAACAGGTCCTGAAGCGTTGGAGATATTGATGATTTTCACTCCCTCTGATCCGTCCGGCACATACGCATAGATCCCCTGCAGAAAAACACTTCCAGCAATATCCTGCGTCTCATAGGAACCCCTTGGCTTCGGAAGAATAGGGTCGGAGATATCGAATATTTGAAAGCCCGGCGCAGAACCAACTCTACAGGCGAGCTCAGCTCGAATCGCCACGCCATGAGTTTCGCCGCGGGCCACATTGCCAATAAGCGCGGGCGATGAAGGATTTGACACATCGAAAAGGTTCAAACCGCCATCAGCGCCATAGAATACATCATCGGAAACCGATGAGCCGACGGAATAATTTCTTGCACCCGAACAAGAGCCGACCGGATTCGGATTAGCGGGATTTGTTATATCATAAATTATAAGAGTGAGAAGCTCCGTCAAATAAGCATAATTGCCGCTCAATGTGATGCTGGTTGCAGGATGACCAGTGGCCGCTCTGGTAATGAATGTGGGATTAGCAGGGTTGGAAACATCGAGGACGAGAAGCCCATGAAAAGGACTCCCGGGGTATTCATACCATGAATTGGCAATATAGGCATATCCATCCCTGATGAACAAGCCCTGGATATCGATATTATAGTTCCCATACCCCCCAATGTAATTAGGGTTTGATGGATTTGACATATCAACTATTTCTAATCTACCAGTCAAATCAATGCGGTACAAAAGCGCCAAATAGGCATAATTGCCATCCATAAACACTTTTTCTACATCGCAGGCCCACGCCGAGTAGAAGCCGATATATGCCGGACTTGCAGGTTCCGTAACGTTAATGACCTGCAGGGATCCAATATCGGCGACATAAGCATACCTTTCGGCACCATTGATTGAAATGGCTACATCGACCGCGCAATCAGGAGTATCGTAGCTGCCGATATATAGAGGATTCGATGGGTCGGAGACGTCCAATATGACCAAACCAGCGGTGCCAGCCGTCAAATAAGCAAATTGGCCGACGACCTCAATCGCTGTGCGCCCACCTTCAGAATAATAATATCGGCCAATGATTTCCGGTTTCTCCGGATCTAAAATATCAAGAATCATTAATCCATTTTGCACGGCGCAATAAGCATAATTATCTACAACTTGCACATCTTTAACCCCCGACCAAAGGGTAGAACCGACATATTCAAATACCTGCCCCCTGCTCTGCACGCTCATTGATAAAACCGAGATAAGAACCGATAATGCGAAGAGTCTCCGCAAAATATCTCCAGAATTTGAAATAATTAAATGATACTAAATTGCCGAAAGCCACTAACCAACGGAATTAATATATCTTATGCCGTGTCGGATGTCAAACAATAATCCGGCGAATTGTGTTCCGGAAGATGCCCATATCGTAGATGCCCCTAATTTATCTATTCCATCCGGCATTAGTTTTGGTAGGATGAGGGTGCTCCTCCCCGCGCCTGAAGCGGGGTGGGTTTTAACCTGCCAGGCCACATCCCCGATTAAGCCAATGGCTTACAAGTTTATCGGGTCCGAGACCTGATAAAATTTCGCATTGTTCCCTCACGCCCCAAACTTATCCAATCTCAACGCATTCGCCAGGGCCAACCCCATCAAATTGATCCCCGGCATTGTCCCAAGAATTCCCTTGGAGCAGGCCAGTTCATTGAATTGCCGAACATCGTCCCTTATCGCATATTTTGAATGCAAAAGCGCCGGCACCGGATGCCAGCTATGCGATTTCATCACCGCCGGTGTGGAATGATCTCCGGTTACAATCAGCACCTCCGGATTAAGTTGCAGAAGACGGGGGATATGTTTGTCGATTTCCTCGATAACTTTGACTTTGCCGTCAAAATTGCCATCTTCACCGTTGCTGTCGGTCTTCTTGACGTGGACAAAATAGAAGTCATATTTGTCGCCATAAACATCCGCCAGCGCCTTGAAACGGTCCGCGATTATCGGCGGATGCGGCACCAAATCCATCCCCAGCAGTTTGCTCACCCCGCGATACATCGGATATTCGGCGATGCAGACCCCGTGCAGTTTGAATCGTTCATATAGCGAGGGGAACGGTTGATAATAATCGAAACCCCGCATCAAAATCATATTGGCTTTGGCTTCATCAGAGAGGATGGCACGGGTTTTATCGATAAAGCTCTGAATTATTTTCGCGGTATATTCGGATCTTTCAGAAAGCGGTTTGACATTTAGAGGCGCATAGCCAACCATTTGGGGATCGGTATCGGACAAATCGCCGGAAAGATTTTTGCCTCTTAGCACAAAAACAGCGCGATGTTCTTTCTCGGTCTCAAAGAAGTACTCGACCTCATAATCCAGCTTCACATTGTCCCTTATTTTCTGCGAGACGCGCCGGTTGGTGGCATCATCTATCCTTCCCGCGCGACGATCAATTATCTTCCCATCCTTATCTATAGTGGCAAAGTTCACCCGTGCCGGCACGTCACCCGGCTGGAGGTCGAATTCCACTCCCAGCGCCGAGAGGACTCCTCTGCCGATATCATATTCTATCGGATTGTATCCGAATAGGGAAAGATGCCCCGGCCCACTTCCCGGCGTGATGCCGGGCCCCACAATTTGCAGTAATCCGCACGATGATTCCTTCGCCAGAGCATCCAAATTGGGGATATGAGCCGTTTGAAGTTCGGTGCCATTGGTTTTTTCATCAACAATCCCCCCAATTCCATCGAGCACCAACATTATGATTTTGCCGCCCTGCGGGCGAGCCAGTTTCTCGTAAATCTTTGAATAATCCATAATCCTCCTCAATAAAATCACATCTACGGCAGGCTCGGAGTCCTATTTGCCTCAGGAGCATGCCTTCGGTAGCCGAGGGCTTGTCCCCCGGACACCGCCGCTCTCCCGCACTTCCCCTATATTATCACCTCTTACTTTGATTATCAATAACTGTTTGCGCCCTTTTGATTCTTGATATGCCTTTGATATTGGTGGCGATGCTATTTCACCAAAATCATTTTTTCAACGGATGCTTGACTGCCGGCCCTCAACCTGCAGAAATAAATCCCCGATGGTATCTCTGACGCATCCCATTTTATTGATTGCGGACCGGCGGCGTAATATTTCTCGCCGATGCTGAAAACATTCCTTCCGGCGATATCGAAGATGGTCAGTTTCACTTCCGCCGGATATGGAATTGTAAATCCGATAGCGGTAACGTTGTTGAATGGATCCGGATGATTCGACAAATTGAGGCGATTCTTGATCGGAACATCCTCAGGCCCCACATTATCACTATGCACAGCATAGACAAACGTCCAGCTCGAATCAAGGGGAAAATCATCATCGACATAAGTAGCGAAAACCCTTTCGTCATTGGCCACTTCCAAAATTCCATTATTGGGAACAACCTCCGCAAATTCAGGGGGCAGGCCCTGTAAGTTGCGGAATATCCCTGATGATTGCCAGGTTTCTGTCAGCGTCAACTGTTCAATATCGCCATTATCTTCGGTTTGGATCACGACCGTCACAGATTCCACTACGCCGGAATTCTCATTCTCATCAAAATCAGTAGCAGTCACATAGATATTATTCTCGAAAATCCACTCGATATCGTTACCCAGCTCATCTGTAAATTCAATCGGGAATAGATAATCATCGAAAGAATCCTCATACATCCGCCCTTCCGAAAGCAAACTCTCTATTGTGTTATACGCGCCGTTGTAGCGCATTACCCAGGAATGCTCGCTGGAAGTGGAAACCAATCCATGCTGGTCAAAGAGCGCCTCGCCAACCACTCCCAGGGCGTAATTCTCATCCAAATCCCGCCATCTTTGCCAATTCTGATAAGGATCATTGATCTGCAGATGCTTCAAATAAGTAGTCAAATCCTGGTAATATGCGGGATACGAATAGGATTGCGAAAGTCGGAAACCAAAATCATACGGATCCGGCGCCGCATGCATATCGCTGAAAAAATCGATACGATGCCCGCCATAAATCCAATCATCGATAGCGTTATGGACTGCCGCCACCTCCGGCTCCTCACCGGTATAATTGGAATCCGATCCCCAGATCCGATTCAAATTAATCCCATGAACATTATGACGGCTCAGCCCCTCCACTATACCGTCGATATTGACCATCGGAATAATTTTGAAATCCAGCTTCTCCAATAACTCTTCTCCACCCGGTTCGCCAAGGCCAATTAGATTTTTCATCATCGCCTCGAGAGTATAGGTGGGAGGAGTTTCCATCGGATGTTGCCGCGAAATAATCCATACACATCGCTTTTCATCTTCGGGAATGCCAGGATCCGAAATTGTTGCCAGCGGAATATCACGGCCGTGAACAGTCTGGCCGATAAATTCATAATCGAAATATGGAGATAAAGCCAGGGTATCCAGAAGAGCTATCATATCGCTATATGTGAATGGAAAATCCTGCGCGATCCAAACGCTGTCAGCTTGAAATTGATGGCGGAAATATAAATTATCCGAACTCAGCCAGCATTCGCTGGCACGAAACCAGGTTTGGCCATCGTAAGAGCATACCGGTTTGTCTTCCTCAGTCATCCAGCCATCACGGTTAAGTATCCTGAATGTAACGGCCTGACCCATCGCATTCTGATTTATTTTGAAATAATACCATCCATAAGTATCGCCTTGCTGATCATCGAGACGAAGTGTCAGATTGATATTATTTGACGAAGCCGTGGTGGCGGACCCCATACTGCCGCTCTCGAAATCCCACGATAGATCATCGGCGGTAACCTGGGCGAATGCGATTATTGGTGTTAAACAGAATATCAAGCATAGGACAGTAAGCAGGGTCTTCATAATTACCTCTCTTTCGAAGCGCGGCACGCACAGAACTCGTAGGTCAAAACCCTGCCCCGATACATCGGGGCTTTGCAATTTCGACATTCCCGTGCGAACATGGCTATCATGCAGATGATAAATGCTTCGATCAGGTTGACAAACAAAAGACTCCAGAACATAGTACCTCCTTATGTATGGGTTGGGGGAATCGACAATTTGGTAACCCACCCGCTTGAGCGGGGCTGTGGGACTATTAGAATTTATAAGTGTGGGGTGCCCCACCGCTTGCGGTGGGTTTCTCATTCTATCACCGCTTGCGGTGGGTTTTGTATAATCAAACCGTCCTCTAAAACTCAAATTCATCCATCTCAAGCGGGATGTCGCTGCCTCCGGTATACCAGTTATAACTAGACCAATACCAATCTCCCGGATCGGCGACCAATCCACGTTTAACCGGATTTATGTGGCAATAGTGAATTTTCTCCCGGACGGTGTCCGGGGTCCGGCAATTGTGATCGTAGCATCGTTTCAGCCAAAAAGATCTATCGATTTCGGGTTTTGAGGACCGGTGCCCCACCGCTTGCGGTGGGTATTTCATTACCGCTTGCGGTGGGTATTTTATCGCCGCTTGCGGTGGGTTTCCCATTTGGGAAAAAATCGCCCGGGCCGATCGTGACTTCATCTCTCCAATAACCCTTCCAAGTTCCAACCCATCCGGAGGGTAAATCACCAGGTGCACATGCTCAGGCATAAGCACATAACTGAGTAATTTCACATCGAATGACCGCCGCACCAGTTCGAGATGTTCGACAATTATCCGGCGGATCGAATCATCCGTTAGCAGCGGCTCCCTGCGATAGGTACTAAATGTCACAAACCGTGCCGTGCCGAGATGGTCGTAATGTCGAAGTTTGGTCACCTGTGACCTACTCAGAATTCATGAGATTTGGCAAATATTATATTGAAACCCACCGCAAGCGGTGGGGCACCCAGGTTTTAGTCTTGGCATGTACTGAACCTTTTACGAGAATCGTGCCTTCCCACAGCCCCGTCCAAGCGGGGTGGGTTACCGAGTTGCTGTGGAAAAAGTAAAACTCATGAATATTACATCCCCAAACGACCATATTACTCTAACCGGAATTCCTTTAACACTGATAGGAAATACAGCATTTTTTTCTGATGCTTACTGTCAAGTGAATACATAGAAAAATTATTTAAACCTGTCTGGCTCCAGTGGAAGTGAGACCTCCATACGCCTAAAAACATTAATTCAGAGTTAGATAGAACCCCCTCATGTTCAGAGCCTTTATATGAAGTTATTTTATCTCTAATAGTATCAAAGCTCCAAAAGTCCTCAAAACGCATCACCGGAGATTTAAAGAGGAATTGCCACAGTCGTTTTATTGCAGCCACCTGAGTATAAGTTGAGTATTTTGAGTTAATGGACTTTTCTGTTTTATCACAAAATTCCCACAATAACTTCAAAGTGCTTTTTAGATACGATATATCTATTTCTAGCTTCTCATTAATGTTTTTTGATCTTCTGAGTGGGCCGGCTTTTTCGATATATTGATTATTTACTCTAAGATTATTGTGCAGCAAAAGATTCCGACTCTCTTTAATTTCTTTTAATTTATCAGTGAATTCGTTAGCAGTCGTCATATTCTCCAATGATAGTGTTTTATAAAAATATTTAAGAACATTCTCAATACTATTATATGATATATTCATGAGTTCTTTGTCAATCTGCAGATCTATTAGGTCTCCTTGGCTAAATATGGAGTCTTCTTTATTGATAGTATATTCCTTGTGACTTAATTTTTGAGGGAAGCACTTTAAAAAGTATCGCAGTGTATCCATCAATAAGCTTTCAAATGACGCAACAGAGAGCACAAAAAGCCCTTCACTAACAACCTCAGATGGATTACTATTTGTCACCTCTTCGGTAATTGCAGTAATTCTACTCTTCGCTTCAAAAATAGAATTTAGGAGGTTCTTACAATTTAGCAAACATGGAATGTCAAGAGAATCGCTCTTATCCATTATCAATACTTCCTGTCCATTGTTCACACATCCAATCTGGTAACACACAGCTAGCGGTGGGGCAACTAAGGCTCAAATGAATTCATTCTCAAAGGGGAATTGCTGTCCCCGGTTCGAAGAATTAAGGGGAAGAATTCCAAAATCCGCTCCACAGAATAGCAGGCATGTTCCAGTGTGAACCACAAAGTCATTTAAGTCTCCTACCATACGGTTTACCCGTCCTGCATCAATAATGATCCGAACAGTTCGCCCTTTCATTTTGTGAGTTAATCTCCACCGCCACTTTGCAGGTTTAACAAAATGATTCAGTGAAAACACTTTTCCCATTGGATAGTAATATTCCTCACCTGCATAAGAATCCAAAATCTTATCCTGTATATTTCTCAAATCTGATAAAAAGGCGTACCCGTGTAAATGACAATAATCGAAAAGTAAATCCCACACATCCAACGATGCTTCTGCCCCTCTGAGATCAAATGACACCCATTTTGCGTAGAAATCCTTAGGGTCACTTTTAAACTTTCGTTCAAGAACATTATGCATCAATGTTTCCTTTTCACGTGAGTCGGGCCCGATTATAAGGCTTCCTATATAATTCTCAGGCTTTGTCCACTTACTTGCATTATCTCGTGCTATCTCGTTCTTGAGTGCTTCCACCTCAAGTGCAGCATACCGTTGCCTAAAAAGAAAAACTGGCTGTTTGTTGATAATAAAATATGGCATAGTTCGATATAATATAATAACCCAGTAATCTATGGGTCAGTGTGAGACAGTAATCGTAAACCGAAACCGGTAACCCACCCCGCTTGGGCGGGGCTGTGGGACAGTAACCGTAAGCATTCTATTTGTAACAGATTTTCCTGTGACAGCCTGATTTAGAATGTCTCAATGATCCCTTCCAATTCCTTCACAAGAGGCGGAATCTTATTACGAATCGTCTCCCAGACAATAACCAAATCAACCCCGTCATATTTATGAATCACTATGTTCCTCATGCCCACGATCTCATTCCATGGAATCTCCGGGTGAGCAGCACGAGTTTCTTCGGAAACCCTCCGAGCCGCTTCTCCCATGATTTCGATTCTGCGTATTACGGCATCCTGGCATTGAGTATCAGCATGGAAATCATTAGGACTTTTTTCACTGACATAGTCAAGGGCAAGCCTCGCCGCTTCCACTATGTCAAGCAGATATTCCTTATCTCGATTCATAAATAGATTCCGCCGAATTCAGAATGGCGTTGCGGCGGAGATGATTCCTACTTGATTGTATGCCGCGACGGCTCACCAAATCCACTTCCCGCCCAAATATCAGTTTTAGTTCATCTTTCATGTGAACGAGGTCAAACAGCGTGTGCCTAGCATCATCTGCGAAAGCCACCAAAACATCTATATCGCTTTTCGAGCTAAAATCATTGGTAAGGACAGAGCCGAAGAACGAAAATTCAGTTATCTTCCATTTCTTACAAAATGCCGCGACCTTTTCTTTCG
>PFXJ01000092.1:0-12918 GCA_002791595.1 candidate division Zixibacteria bacterium CG_4_9_14_3_um_filter_46_8 | reverse complement strand
CAAATACGGAGGGGTAGGGATTCGAACCCTAGGTAGCTTTTACACTACAACTGCTTAGCAGGCAGCTGCCTTCAGCCGCTCGGCCACCCCTCCGGGGCATCACCATTAAAACCATATCCACATATTCAAGCAAGGAAATTATTCTTGCCACAAACCGTTTTTTTGCGCAATATATAACTTTTGAGACATTAATAAAATCGTCAAAACCACCACTCCAATAAATTGTGGATTGGGTTTTGACCTACAATCAAAATAATATCTTGTTTTCATTGAGGTAAAAATACATGGCGGAGAGACCCAAAAAGAAATCATGGGCGGAACCATTCAAAATAAAAATGGTCGAGCCGATCAAAATGACCACGCGCGATCATCGCCAGGAATGCATCAAAGAAGCTGGCTATAATACTTTTCTGCTGAAATCAAAGGATGTTTATATCGACCTGCTGACCGATTCGGGCACCTCGGCGATGTCGGACAACCAATGGGCGGGAATGATGTTGGGCGATGAAGCCTACGCTGGCAGCGAGAATTTCTATCACCTTGAAGAAGCCATACGGAAACATTACGGCTACAAGTGGATTGTGCCGACCCATCAGGGACGCGCCGCCGAGCATATCATCTCACAATTGATGATCAAGAAGGGCGACTATATTCCCGGCAATATGTATTTTACCACGACCCGACTTCATCAAGAACTTGCCGGAGGGAATTTTGTGGATGTGATCATCGATGAGGCGCACGATCCCACCAATGAGCATCCCTTCAAAGCGAATATCGACCTTCAGAAACTTGAAGACCTAATCAAGAAGGTCGGGGCGAACAAGATTCCTTATGCGGCAATTGCCACCGCAGTAAATATGGCGGGCGGTCAGCCGCTTTCGCTGGAGAATTTAAGGCAAGTTCGGTCCCTGACCCAAAAATATGGAATCCCGATAATTCACGATGCCACCCGAGTCGCCGAAAATGCTTATTTAATTAAGGAGAGGGAACCTGGCTGTCAGGACAAAACCATCTCGCAAATTGTGCATGAAATCTGCGACCTCACCGATGGATGCACTATGTCGGCGAAGAAGGATTGTTTGGTCAATATCGGCGGCTTTCTGGCGGTGAATGATGAAGAGCTTTACAAGAAAGCCCAGAATATGGTGGTGATATATGAAGGGCTTCATACTTATGGCGGAATGGCCGGCCGCGATATGGAGGCAGTGGCCAGAGGTTTAGCGGAATCAGTTGATTTTGAGCATATCAAGGCGCGAGTGGGGCAGGTGAAATATCTGGGGGAAAAACTTCTCGGTTGGGATATTCCGATAATTATCCCAATCGGCACCCACGGAGTCTTTCTCGATGCCAAAAGATTCCTGCCACATATTGATCAGGATAATTTCCCGGCGCAAGCGTTGGCGGCGGAGATTTATGTGGAATCGGGCGTTCGTTCTATGGAGCGGGGGAATGTCTCCGCCGGCCGTGATGCCAAGACCGGAAAAAACCGCAGACCGAATCTCGAATTGGTGCGCTTGACTATCCCCAGAAGGGTCTATACTCAGGCGCATATGGACGTTACCGCCGAGGCCGTTTTGGAGGTCTTTGACAATCGCAAAAGGGTAAAAGGATTGCGATTCACCTACGAGCCGGAGTATTTGCGCTTCTTTCAGGCTCGTTTCGAACCAGCATCATAAAAGAGATATCAAAGAATCCCTGATTATTGTAATCGCTTGCCGATATAAGTGAGCCGGATTAAAAGTCCGGCCAGATTGTTGGCAAAATGGTATTTGCTCAAATTGAATATGAGTTTTGGTCAAGCGGGAATGCAATAGCATTAGAATCCCCTCTTTTGAGAGAGGGGTGGATCCCCGATGAAATCGGGGAGGCGGGGTGTGTTTTCGCATTTAAGAACACACCCCGTCCCCGGCTTTGGCGGGGCCGCCCCTCTAAGCCAGAGGCTCACAAGTCGAGAGGGGAATAAAATCGGATTCTTTTATCAACAATATTGGGCGCCTAAAAACACGCTTTTATCCTCAAGCTGGCCGGATTAATTTCCGGCTTTTTTATTGGATTACAAATATAAATTAAGGGAAAATTCCGTCACCCATATTTAGAAATACTCTGAAATTCCGACAACTTATAAGAGCAGTTCTTCTTTGATATCTATTCAAAAGAGTCATTGACAGGTGAACCGAATAAGACCATTCAAATCCCAATATATGTCTTTGATACTCCTTGTCGGCTGGGGAACACTTTTGGTCGGATTCTTGGAGGCGGCCAATATGCTTCGCCAGGATCTGGATCTTTACACGAGAACTATTTTTTACATCCTCATTTATTATTTTCCGGCTGGAGCCATTCTTGGTTCATTTTCCCTTGGGATTGGCATTATCGCATCAAGATTGATTGGCTGGGGACGAGAAACAGCGATGAAGCTTGCTTCATTGGCGGCAGGAGGGATACTGGGATGGTGGTTTATGCTTTCTAGCCTCGGCAGTCATTGGTGGATAAGAAACTCGCATGGTCTCTCAGCCAAACTATTTATAGCGTTTGCCGGATTGGGGACTGCCACGGCAATGCTGGCGGCCTTTGGTTTGGCACGTAGATTCAATATTCAGAAAGCATATTCTCATCCAATCGCAATTGGAGCATACTTGACGGCAGTCCTATTGACCGGCACGATTCAAGTGGAACTCAAAGACGCCAATGGCCAGGTCGATAATTACAATGCCAAACAGGCCGATCTTCACAATTATTCAAGTCAATTGATTTCCTTCACCGCCAATAGCCAAGCGCCGAAGCCTAATATTATTTTCATCCTTGTGGATGCCCTGCGCGCCGATTACCCGGGGGTCGATTTCTCGAAACTGAACACCCCGAATCTAAAATCCTTTGCCAAAGATGGAATTGTGTTTTCACAATCATTTTCTTCCTGTAGTTGGACTCGACCATCGGTGGCATCGATATTCACAGGCCTAAATGTCGAAGGACACAAGGTGAAAACCAGCGCCGAGGCCCTTTCAGAGGAGGCCCTGACGTTGGCTGAAGCTCTTAAATCCTCAGGGTATTGGAATGCCGCTTTGATCACAAATGTGAATATAAGGAAATATTTGGGATTTTCTCAGGGATTTGATGATTATCTCTTTTTAAATCCAGATTATTATCCGCTGTCCGATCCGTTTTTTACGAGTTTAAGATTATATCATACGATGCATAAAATGGCGGTTTTCGGCTGGCATTCTCCGGATGCGAAAGAATATTATCAACCCGCAGAAATGGTTACATCACAAGCCATTGAATATCTTCAATCAAAACCTCCGGAGCCGTTCTTCCTATATATCCATTATCTGGATCCGCATTCTCCCTACTTTGTGGGCGGATGCACCGGCGTTAATTTCGTCAATGCTCAATTCGATAAAATTGGGAAAGAGGCTTTGCGCAACGCATATATCCGGGAAATTGAATACTTTGACAAGCACCTGGGCACCTTATTGGGGTATTTAAAATCAAGCGGACTCTACAATGGAAGCATGATAATATTCACATCCGATCACGGAGAGGAATTTCAGGATCATGGAGGCTGGGAGCATGGGGATAATCTTTGCGACGAGCTTACCCATGTGCCGCTGGTGATTAAAAGGCCGTGCGAAGCAACGGCTGGCGCCATCAGTAACCAGATTGTTCGCTCAGTCGATTTATATCCAACCATTCTGGCATTTGCTGGTCAACAGCCTCCAAAAGGGCTTCCAGGTGTCAATCTCTTCAAAAACATAGAATATCCTGCCTTCGCCATAAGTCAATATCGAAGCCGTCCAGATGGTCTGACAAGCATAAGGACTGAAAAATACCGCTACATCAATGCCGTCTCCACAACCCGAGGCTGGCCCAAAGAAATGCTATTTGACATCGAAAAGGATCCCCTGGAGCTACATAATATCGCCGGCGATAACGAAGTCGAAGGCCTCAAGAAAATGCTGGCCGAGCAACTCAACAGGGAACTCGAAAAATCCGCGGCTTTGAAGATCAACTCCAATATGGCCGTTAGTGATAATCCCAACACAATACTGCAACTCAAAGCGCTGGGATACATTCGACCATAAATGAGGTTTGCATTACTTGTAATTGCGAGTTGATTGGGCTGACAAAGGGCCATCACGATTCCAATAGATGAGACAATTCACTTCCCTGCCGATATATTAAGCAATAATATGAATGAGCAAGTGAACATCGCAATTCAAGAACGAATTAGTGGGTCGGATCGTCAAGAAACTACAATTGCCCTGGACACCCCTGCAAAACAGAGACGAGTATTGTTGCTTACCGGAGGTTATCCCCCCGAGAAGGGAGGTTCATACAATTTCTTTTACAAAACAATTGAGCATCTTTCCCATCGCTTCACTGTTTTGACCTCACATTTCCCGGGCGATACAAAATATGACCCCAAATGCCCATATATTATAAAGAGAAGCCTCTTTCTGACCCTTCCGTTGATCCGCGATGAACGGATTGATAGACTCTATCCCAAACTTGGACGGGCAAAAAAGGCATTCCTAAAAATATTCGAACGTAGCCGTCCGATTAGAGCTCTCGTCAGTGCACTGGCAATTCTAAGGTGCTTGATCGAAATATCCATCGGGAAGTACGACCTTATATTTTGCGGCCACTCATGTCTTCCACTGGGATTGGTCGGCCCATTGGCCAAGAAACTCTTCCACATAGAGTATGTTACTTTTGTCTATGGCGAAGAAATAAGCGAGATACAGCACCGTGGTCATCCGATGGCGCTTAAGTTGCTGAAATATGTCTGCAATAAGGCAGGAACTGTGGTAGTGATCAGTGAATCTACAGGGCAGAGTCTAAATGCGATTGGAATTGGAAATCGAAAGCTGACTCTGGCCCGTCCCGGTGTTGATGTGGATAAATTCAAACCCATATCGGATGGAAATAGATTCCTCCAAACGCTTGCGCCCAACGGAGAAAAACTGCTATTGTCGGTCGGAAGGATCATCGAACGGAAAGGATTCGATGTGGTTATTGAATCGCTTCCCGAAATAATAAAGAGAGTCGGCGCTGTCAAATATGTGATTGCCGGAAGCGGCCCGGACCGAAAAAGGCTGGAAACGAAGACCCGCAATTTAGGATTGGAAAGTTCAGTGATTTTTCTTGAAGGTATAACGGATGAGGGCCTGCCTATGTTATACAACGCTTGCGATATTTTTGTGATGCCGAACCGTAAGGGGAGAATTGCCGGTGATACTGAAGGATTCGGGATTGTCTTTCTGGAGGCTTCGGCGTGCGGCAAACCAGTGCTTGCGGGTCGTTCAGGAGGAGCTGTCGAAGCCGTTGTCGATGGAGTAACCGGATTTGTCGTTGATCCGGAATCAAGTATTGAGTTGACCGATAAAATAACCTATCTTCTGACCTATCCTGAAACCTCCAAGCGGATGGGGATGAACGGGATCAATCGATGCCGCCAGCATTTCACCTGGCAACACACTTCCGAAATATTAAACCAAGTCATCGCGCAATCCAATCGCTGATGTCATTTTCCAAAACTACTCGATTGCATTAGCCAACCGTATCGCCGCATGATGAATGGCCAGCTCAAAATAATTGAAACCATACAATAGTATTGCTGGCAAAGGAATAGGCGGCTAATGACCGAAATTCGTTTGGTTGGCAACTCTTGGCAATCTATCTCGGATATACATTTCCATTGATATACCCCGCCGCAAAACTACCTGCAAATATCTTGCATCTTCTCTTTGTATATGATATATTTACTTGATTGTATCGAATCGTAAATGAGGATCGTGGAAAATTAGAAAATCAAGGAGTCATGGCGGGTTTTCCCCTATCGGGGATATCTTAAACGCACAGTTAAGCAGTATCGGTTTATTCGAAAAGCTGCGCGAGCAGGGCGCTATAATGCGCTGGGAGGAAATCGTGGGAGAAGGATTGGCGCGATATACTAAAGCCACGAGAATTCATGATCATTGCTTATTTGTGAAAGTGGATTCTCCAATTCTTCGAAATGAGCTCACTTTCCTAAAACCGGAATTGTTGGAGAAGATCAAAATCCAAATCCCCGAGAGCACAATCGAAGATATCAAGTTCCGCTGAAAGATGGTTTAGATATGGAAGAAGTAAAAAAGGAAGTTCCTGCGGGACATCACTACGATGCGGCCACCATTCAGGTTTTGAAGGGGCTGGAGGCAGTGCGTAAGCGTCCCGCTATGTATATAGGAGACATCGGCAGCCGCGGGCTTCATCATCTTGTTTATGAAGTAGTGGATAATTCAATCGATGAAGCGATGGCTGGATTCTGTGACCTGATCGAAGTCATCATCCATGCCGACAATGCCGTAACGGTTAAAGATAACGGTCGGGGCATACCGGTTGATATGCATCCCACGCAGAAGAGACCGGCGTTGGAAGTGGTAATGACCACATTGCACGCCGGAGGCAAATTCGACCATCAGTCCTATAAAGTTTCCGGCGGATTACATGGAGTAGGGGTGTCGGTGGTCAATGCTCTCGCTGAATGGTGTGAAGTGCAGGTGGCCCGTGATGGGGACTTGTATTATCAGCGATATAAAAGGGGTACGCCCGACGGGGACATGAGGAAAATCGGAACTCGAGCCAAATCGGGAACTACGACCAAATTCTATCCCGATCCCCAAATATTTTCGAAAATAGTTTTTTCTTACGAGACATTGGCGGCACGTTTGAGAGAGTTGGCATTCCTCAATTCAGGCCTCAAGATAAATTTTACCGACGAGCGAAATGAAGGGAAAACGGATAGCTTCCAATTTAAGGGAGGACTTTCGGCTTTCGTCAAGTACTTAAATGAGAACAAGGGCCTGCTTTACCCGAAGCCGATCACTTTCGAATTGGAGCGAGGCGGAACTACGGTCGATGTCGCCATTCAATATAACGATGGCTATAACGAAAATATGTTGAGCTATGTCAATAACATCAACACCATCGAAGGCGGCACTCATCTCATAGGATTTAAGACCGCGCTAACCCGCACCATAAACAATTATGCCTCGAAAAATAACCTATTCAAAAATGGTGATAATACCCTTTCCGGCGATGATGTCCGCGAGGGCTTGACCGCAGTGATAGCAGTGAAAGTCCCCGATCCCCAATTTGAGGGGCAAACCAAAACCAAGCTGGGAAATTCCGAAGTGAAGGGGATGGTCGAATCGATAGTAGGCGAAAAACTCGGCGAGTTTCTGGAGGAAAACCCGGCGGTCGCCCGAAAGATAGTGGATAAATGCATCTCGGCCGCGCGTTCGCGGGAAGCCGCCCGCAAAGCCAAAGAACTCGTCCGAAGAAAAAGCGCTTTGGAATCCGGTTCCCTCCCCGGAAAACTGGCGGACTGCTCTCTGGATGACCCAACTTTGTGCGAGCTTTATTTGGTCGAGGGTGATTCCGCCGGAGGTTCTGCCAAACAAGGACGAGACCGTCGTTTCCAAGCCATACTCCCCTTGCGAGGCAAGATCCTGAACGTCGAGAAGGCACGCATTGACAAAATCCTCTCCAATGAAGAGATTCGCACCATGATTACCGCCATAGGCACGGGAATCGGAAATGAGGAATTCGACTTAAGCAAAACTCGATATAATAAGGTCATCATTATGACTGACGCGGATGTCGATGGCTCCCATATCCGCACCTTGATACTCACCTTCTTATACCGCCACATGCGGGAATTGGTGGAAGCCGGCTTTGTCTATATAGCCCAACCGCCGCTATATCGTCTTAAGAAAGGCAAGAATGAGAAATATGCGTATTCTGACGATGAACGGGACCTGATGATGCAACAGATGGGCAGGGAAGGAGTCAGTATCCAGCGCTATAAGGGACTGGGCGAGATGAATCCAGAACAATTGTGGGGCACTACTATGGATCCGGAGACTCGAACACTATTGAAGGTTACACTGGAAAACGCCGCCGAAGCGGATCGCATCTTCACTACATTGATGGGCGATCAGGTGGAACCCCGCCGCAAATTCATCGAAGAACACGCCCAATACGTCCGTAATCTCGATGCTTAATTCCATCTAAATTGACAGTGTGGCCTCCTCGTATCATTTGTCAAAACTTGTAAGCCTATGGCTTAGGGGCCTTCTTGTCCCATCCGCAGTGAAAATCGGGGAACAACCGGTAACCCATAGCCTGGGGCTTATTGAAAATGTGTTTTCTTGACTTCCTCCATATGTCATTCCCGCGGAAGCGGGAATCTATCTCTTTGATTAATATGGATTTCCACTTTCGTGGGAATGACAGTTACGTAATTTTTCTCTGCCAAATAAGGTTTTTCAACACTCCCAATACCCCTTCCCTTTCCCAAAATATAAAATATTTGCCTTGACCAATTAATCCGTTTATACTAATATTTATGCAAGGAAATTTAGCAGAGACTCAAATGGAAACCGCTATGGTGCTTGCCCCGACTCTTAAATACGAATTTGCTTTGAAATACGAGGGTCTAAATCGTTCGAGGTCGATATTCAAAGCGTGTTTTGGTAAGGAAAGGAGGTCACAGGTAGAGAGGTTTTATTTTCTCAAGGTCGATATTGTTCGGTAATCAAACTTGTAGGAGACTAAAAATGTTAAAAAAGCTATTGTTGATTCTTATTCTTGTGCCAGTTGTGGTTATGACTGGCTGTCAAGGTGAAAGGGGGCCAATAGGTCCGGCCGGGGAACCTGCGGTGGCCAATTCTACTTGTCTTTCAAGTGAATGTCACGGCGATAGTACTGCCAACAAAATAATTGTCAACGACCTCGGAACAGAGGAAATTGTACCGTTATACGTCAACGAATCGAAGTATGCGTCAACTATTCACGGTACTTTGCTTTGCGTGAGTTGCCATACCGACATAAATGCTAGCGGAGGGTCTCATGCGAATGTTCGCAAGGTCTATGGAGGTTGGGCACGATTTGGCAGAAAACAGGCAGTTGAAGCATTGGATATAAACGACGTGGTAAGAACAAGAAACTACACCACGGCGGCATCTTATGGTTGCATCTCATGCCACAAAGAAAAGGCGAATTTCATGAATAGTGCGCATGCAACTATCTTTAAACACAGATCTGCACTTATAGACGCCGACCTTTCTGCTCTCTGTGGAAAGACGGTTGGAGAAGATTACGCATCTGGCGACTGCAATCGTTGCCACGCCACTTGCGCTACATGTCATTTCAAATCAACCATAACCCAAATCAACCCGAACGGCAGCGCTTTGACATATTGGGATCAGCTCCAATCGAGTTATCCTAATGTTCCCGGCTGGGATGACAAAATGACAGAATTCAGCATGGATTGGACAACCAATGTCGTTTCCCATGAATTTAGAGGGGCAGATTATTTTGCCGCCGATAGCGAAAGCGTTTGTGAAGCCTGCCATACCGGGTATGCGAAACCCGCGTCGATGGCATATTGGTGGTTAGATGAAGCCAATGGCGTCTGGGATAGCATAAAAGCCACCGCTGTGAAGAGACATCCGCAAGCCTATGAACTGGCTATTTCCGGTGACCCTTCATATCAATCAGGCGGCAACAATACGGCCCACGCCGGGAAGAAGTGTGCGGGCTGTCATGGAGGCAACTATGGAAACGTGCATGACCTCCCAGGAATTAATTATGAATGGGAGGAAGAGGGAGACGTAAAGTGTGTTGATTGTCATCCCAGCCCAAATCACACAACTCCTGCCGTCGCCCAGCATTATGACGACTCCGGGATCAAGGTAGCCTGTGTAGGTTGCCATACATTTGGTCTTGCCAGGGATTTTGACTCTTCCAGCGGAGGACATGACGTCTTCATCGACCCTGTCACTGGCGAAATAAGGCCAGTCGTAAATAAGCACTCCGAGGCGAAGGCCTGGTATTCGCACAATTGGCAAACCCTCGACCCGGGCACAGGGACTGGTGACCCACAGAGCGATTGTGCGAAAAAATGCCACTATTCTGATAATAAGGTTGGTGCATCGGCTTGGTTGTAACTCCCCGAGGAGACTGTCTCAAAACTACTAAGAGGGTTTCGGGAACTATGATTCCCGGAACCCTCTCGCATATAATGTTCGATTTGAATTCGACTTTCTGTACCCTCAAGCCATAGCGCGCGGTCGTTTTATCCGAATCCGTTTAACGCCACGACCACAGTAACTTATTCTCTGCCGTCAGCAGGGAATGTGAACTTGGATATTTGCAACCTCGCCTGGCAGGAGGTGGTAACCTTGGTGGATGGCTACAATGAAGCTGGACAGCACAGTGTTACTTGGGATGCTGCGAATTACTCTTCGGTGATTTATTTCTATCGGCTGACCGTCCCGACGGAATCGGGATCTTCGACTGGCGATCAGGTATTCACCAAGAGGATGACGCTATTGAAGTAGGTCGTGGGGCTTGCCCCCGATATTTGAATAGCGGGGGCCAAGGCCGCCCGCCTACCTATTTACCTCTCTCCCATTGTATGGGAGAGGGGAGTGTCTGTGGATAGCAGACCTCCTGGGCTACCTTGCAGAGACGGCAGACGAGGACGTCTGCTATGCACAAATCCCGATGTATCGGGTGGGCCAGTGCCGCCCTCCCTGCGGAAATTCATCGCGGCACGAAAATTATGTCGTTAATCTTGAAAGAGAGGCGATTGACGACCTAAGAAGGATTAAAGGTATTAAATGGGGAATCTTTGTCTGCGGGGCGAGATTGGGATTTTTCGGAGTTAATGTCAATTTGATGAATAAGCTCCATTATCCTATCTTTAAGATGCTCGGGGCTACGTTCCTTTTGGCATCTTTTCTTGACTACTTCTTTCATAATACGTTCGAATTCGGCTTTTCCGAAGCAACCCTTACAGTTGTGCAAGTGCTGTTCTACATCCATATATTCCGATGGATCAAGTTCGCCATCGAGATAATGATAAAGCTTAAGTAGAGCTTCTCTGCAATCCATTATGGCGCCTTTTCCTTTACTATTCCTCTCTTAACTGCATATTGCCACAGACCCTTCTGTAATAGTTTTCGGCCTCTATGAAGTCTGGATTTAACCGTCCCGAGCTGAATTCCGACAATATCAGCAATTTCCTGGTAAGAAAAGCCTTCCACGAAAGATAATACTACCACGATTCTAAAATCCTCGGGTAATTCCTCAATAGCTTTTTTAACATCATCATCAAGCAGTTGATTAAAAAGCATCTTTTCAGGGTCAGAGAACTGGTGCTTATCATTCCCTCCCTCTATCTGGTTGTAAAGATAATGACTTTCAACATCGTCATAAGTAAATTGCTGTTTTTCTCTGGATTTTTTGTGATATGATGTTATGAATAGATTAGTAAGTATCTTGAACAGCCAAGCGCGGCAATTTGAACCCTGCTCAAAACTGTCCCAGAAACGGTAAGCTTTTAGGAAAGTTTCCTGAACCAAATCCTCAGCATCAACCCGATTCTTTGTCAGCCGCAATGCCATCCTATATACGGCATCGGTATGCGAAAGAGCTTCTTTTCGGAATTCGGATTCTCTGTTTACTGTATTTTTCTCCGGCACTGTCTCCGCCCGACGTAACAGACCGGCTGTCACGCCTTAAAACAAGGTTATGTGAAGAATAGTTCCTCTTATATAAGCAAAAAGATGTTTTGTTCGCAACAACTTTATTCCTTTTGGGGCAGTCAAGTTTTAGGGCCGATAGATCGCATATCTTTAACGCCTACAATGCCCAATAATGATCCAGGCGGATAGTGGCTTCAATATGTTTCTGGCGCACTTCCTTTTAGTGACTATTATTGCGAGGAACCTTCTGCAGAAGGCGGGCCTGATGATATAATCACTTTAGCCGGTCGCAGAACTTTGTCACCAAGAAAATATCCTTTTTGGGTCTGCCCCATGATTATGCCTTCGTCATATTTATCACTGGGCATTTGCACCACCGCCTCATGGATATTCGGATCGAATTCCTTAGCTATTGAATCAATCTCGGTGACACCTAACTTCGAAAGAAACTCCTTCAGGTCTTTATCGATTAATTCCAACCCCTTTCTCAGAGGATCAATATCCGTTCCATTATTTTCGGATTCAAGCGCCAGTCCGAAATGATCAATTATGGGCAACAACTGCAAAATAAGCTCGCGGTTGGCGGATTTGGTCAGCTCGCTAAACTCTCGGATCGCGCGTTTCTTATAATTGTCAAAATCTGCCGCGAGACGGAGATATCTGTCTTCAAGTTCCTTTACCTTCTTCTGATAATCATCCTGAATCGTCTCTATTTCGGTAGGTATTGCCGCTTTTGCCACGGTCTCTTCACCGGTCTCCTCCGTCCTGAGCTCCGCTTCGACTACATCATCCTGAGGTCCTGATATCGATTCCTGATTACTTGGCTTCATTCCTTCAATCTCATCCTTATGTTCGTTTTCGCCCAACTTCATCTCCCCGATTTTCAGTTCCAATCAGTCACCTAGAAAGCATCCTTGAAAGCAATTTTGCTGTGAAATCCACCACGGAGACAATTTTTGAATAAGGCATTCTGGTGGGACCAATAACACCCAGCACCCCTTTCTGCTTGCCAGCCCCATAAGGCGCTGATACCAAACTCATCGATCTCATTTGATCTGAATCCAGCTCCTGACCGATGGTGATATTTGTGCCTTCAGAAACACCGCCAGATGCGATAATCCTTGCCAAGAAAGTCCTATCCTCGACCATACCGATAACGCGCGAAAATTGATTGATATTGCTGAATTCGGGATACTTAGCGAGATTAGCGGTTCCATCAAAATGTATATCCTCGGACAGACGTTCCGAGAGAATTTCCTCGCAGGAATCCATAAAGAGATCGAGCAGGATGGGATCACCATCCGACATCCCCTCCAATCGTTCGCGGATAGTTGATCTGACCTGGCCCAGACTACAGCCGGTCAATCGCTCTGTCAGCAGA
>PFXJ01000062.1:29360-36966 GCA_002791595.1 candidate division Zixibacteria bacterium CG_4_9_14_3_um_filter_46_8 | reverse complement strand
TAACCTGGCGGGTCGATTTGGTTTTTACATCATAGCAATATAGATTTAGAATACCGGTGCGATCGGAATTGAAATAAATATTTTCACGATACCACATCGGCATATTATCAGTACCTATCCAATCCGTGATTTTCGAAGCATCATTGGCATTCAAATCGTATATCCAGACGTCCTGCGCCATGCCACCCTTATACCGTTTCCAGGTCCTGAAGTCCCGATAAATTGGGCAATATGCTACTTTATTTGCGTCCGGCGAGAAACTGGTAAATCCTGCCACCGCCATGGCGAGTGGTTGCGGCATTCCTCCATCAACATCGACCAAAAATGCCCGCCCATCCCACCAATCATTACTTTCATTGCGTGAACGGAAGAGCACCCTATGCCCATCAGGATGCCATCCCATCACGACATTCTCGGGCCCGAATCTTTCGCTGGTCTGCTGAATGCCCGGATGATAAGTAAGACGCTTTGGTTCCCCCCCGGATACCGGCATCACATAAACGCACATATCGCCATCATACTGCCCTGTAAATGCTATCCGACTCCCATCCGGAGAAAACTTTGGGAAAAGCTCTAAACCCTCATGACTGGTCAATCGGGTGGCTTGGCCGCCGGTTCTGGGTGCAATGTAAATGTCTCCGCCATGCATAAAAGCCACTTTATCCCTGGCAACATCAGGAAACCTGAGAAGACGCGCTTCGTCCGCCGAAGAAACCGCTGACAAGAGCATTACCCCCAAAAAGATCAGCATCAAATTCCTACTCATGATGAACTCCGATTCCGATTCATAATTCTACTCCGATATTTCAATTCAAAGCCATTATATTTAGATATGGCGGCCAAAAAAATTGTTTCATCTGCCACTTAGACATCGATTATTTTGTCAAATAAATGAATATCCGCCGAATTCCGCAACAGGATATGAGAGGATGATAAATCCCGCCGCGCCATGTTTCAACGTAAATGATTATCCGACCAATAAATAAATCATGCTGGCAATGCGATAAAGACATATTTTGCTTGACACAATCCTATAGTTATTCTTACTATCCCTGCTGTCTGCGCATAACGAAGTTGGGGGTGTAGCTCAGGCGGTAGAGCATCTGCCTTTTAAGCAGGTGGTCGCAGGTTCGAGTCCTGTCACCCTCATTTGTTTTTCATTGAGCCAGCGGATTCCAAGTGCTGGCTCTTTTATTCTGGCAAATGCTTTTTACAGTATTGGCATTTTCGGCATTTCGGTTGTTTTTCTCATCAATGCGGCGGCTCCAATGGGAGATGCAGGAAATTTACAGCGGCTATGAATAATAATTTCCATTATCCATTTAACTGGATTTATCATAAAATATCACATCGAAAAAAATATCTTGTGAATTTGCCTGTTATTCCTTAAAATATCAATCTTATTGAATAATGTGCGAGGAGAATTGAGAAAGGTGATGGATGTCAGACAAAAATATAGGTAAGGTGGTTCAAGTCATTGGGCCAACGGTCGATTGTGAATTCCCATCGGATTCCCTCCCTAATCTTTTGAACGCTATTAAGATCGAGGACAAAAAGAGAGGGATTGATCTAATTGTCGAAGTCGCTTTGCATATCGGAGATAATTTGGTCAGATGTGTTTCTATGGCTACCACTGACGGATTGGTGCGAGGGATGACAGCAGTCGATACCGGATCGCCAATAAAAGTTCCCGTTGGGATTGGTACACTCGGACGGCTATTTAACCTTCTTGGTCAGCCTTTAGATGATATAGGACAAGTGAAAGCTTCGGATTATTATCCCATTCATCGTCCGGCTCCATCTTTCGAAAATCAATCCACTGAAACTCAAATTCTTGAAACGGGGATTAAGGTAATCGACCTGTTGGAACCATACTCCAAAGGCGGCAAGGTGGGGCTGTTCGGCGGTGCCGGAGTGGGAAAAACGGTTATCATTCAGGAGCTGATTAGAAATATTGCCACGGAGCATGGCGGGTATTCTGTCTTCTGCGGGGTGGGAGAGCGCACACGCGAAGGGAACGATCTCTGGTTGGAGATGAAGCATTCCGGTGTTCTGGCAAAAACCTGCCTCGTATTTGGCCAGATGAATGAGCCGCCGGGAGCACGTCTTCGTGTCGGACTTTCAGGGCTCACTATGGCTGAGTATTTCCGTGATGTTGAAAATCAGGATGTGCTTCTCTTTATAGACAACATATTTCGTTTTGTGCAAGCTGGTTCGGAAGTATCTGCTCTTCTGGGACGAATGCCATCTGCAGTGGGCTACCAGCCGACGCTGGCATCGGAGATGGGGCAGTTGCAGGAGAGGATTACATCCACTAAGTCCGGTTCGATTACTTCAGTTCAGGCGATTTATGTACCCGCCGATGACCTGACTGACCCCGCTCCCGCAACAACCTTTGCGCATCTGGATGCCACTACGGTTCTGTCCCGTCAAATTGCCGAGTTGGGCCTTTATCCGGCTGTGGATCCTTTGGATTCAACTTCCAGGATTTTGGATCCGAAAATTGTCGGCGAAGAACATTATAATGTCGCTCGTGAAGTCCAGCGAATTCTTCAGAAATACAAAGACTTGCAGGACATTATTGCTATCTTGGGGATGGAGGAACTTTCGGAAGATGACAAGATCACAGTCAATCGTGCCCGGAGGATTCAGAGATTCCTGTCACAGCCTATGTTCGTGGCAGAGGCATTTACAGGCACAACGGGGAGATATGTGAAGCTTGACGATACGATCAAGGGCTTTAAGATGCTGGCTGGTGGCGAGTGCGATAAACTGCCGGAACAAGCGTTTTATATGTGCGGCCCAATCGAAGAAGCATTCGAAAAGGCAGAAGCTATGAAATCGGTTAAGGCCGCTTGATGATTCCGAATGTGTAGGCTTTGGATTCACGCTTAAAGTAGGCCAATAATGTTCACATTATCGATAGTTACTCAAGAAAAAATTATACTCGAACAAGGGGTGTCTTCCGTCATAGCTCCCGGTTCTGAGGGTTATTTAGGAATCTTGACAAATCATGCCCCGTTAATTACTGCTCTGGTTCCAGGTAAACTTACTATCAAGGACTCGGAAGGGAAGGAAAGCGTTTTTGCGATATCCGGCGGATTTTTGGAAGTTTCAAACAATACAGCCACTATTCTTGCCGACTCCGTTGAGCCGGCAGTCGAGATTAAGATCTCAAGAGCAGAGGCAGCTTGGAAACGGGCAATGGCGCGATTGCAACATAAGGATGCCGGTGTGGATGTAGAGAGGGCCGCGAAAGCCAAACTTCGTGCAGAGAATCGGCTGAGGATTTTTCGGGAAAATCAATAAATTCTCTGGACCATAAGCTTCATTATTATTGCCAAATCCGAATAAACTTAAAGCCAACCCTACCCGGTTGGCTTCCTTATTCTCCTGATTTGGATATCAATGAAAGTGATTTGCGAAATTATTTGTCCTTTCCTGATTTTACTTCCTTAGATAGGTGCTTTATTTCATCCTGAAGTTGCCTTACTTGAGCATTCAATTGCTCGATTCGCACCTGCATTTCCGAACGTTGCTCATTTCGGAAATCGCCGCTCTTGATGTTGCTGACATCAGGTGTTCCAATTAAGTCACCGGGGAAAAATCCGGTCGATGGGAACGAGATCCCTGGATTGGCGACAATATACTTTTCTTCTATCTCCCCCAATTCGACGGAGATCGTTCTTAGGGAATCGTTCCGCATCAAAGTAATATCAACTTTCTCACCTGGAGGAGTAGTTTTGACCATATAATAAAGCTGGTTGGCACCAGTTATATCTTTGCCATCATAAAGAATGATATAATCATTCGTCATGATGCCGGCCTTTTGAGCCGGGCTGTCGTCAGAAACATTTGTGACGCGGATCAATTTTGTGCTATACACATTAGGCACCTGCCTTCTGGCTTCGCGCTGGCTGATCCCGAGAAAACCGTAGCTGATTTTCCCATCCTTTTCAATTTGCTTTACCGCAGTAAGAATTTCATTTATGGGACGCGCTGACACAGCATTTGTGGCAGGCAATGACATTCGATATTCCTCCGGAACCGATCCTGATGCGAGTGAGGTTTTGCCAGAGGAAAAGGGAATGCGCCCAATGTCTGATAGAGAAGACATTCCTAAGCTGATGAATTCCGGGTTTTTCCCGCTGAGAATTCCAACCAATTCACCTGAAGTGTTAACTACTGCGCCCCCTGAAAATCCGGGTGACAGATTCACCAATATCTTAAGCTTACCTTCACATTCATCAAATCCATTGAATGTTCCCACGGTCGAAGCCATCAGGACATCCACGCTGTTTCCCACGATGACAAGGTAATTTCCTGGTTTAAGCTGGCCCACATCTCCGGTCTTGATCGGAGTTAAGTTATGGTTAACTGTTTCTAAGATCGCCAGACCTCTGAGGCGGTCGATACCCGCTAATTTCGCTTCGATCTTATCCTTTTTGTCATCGATTATCCAGATGCTTACCTTGCCCTCGACCAGTGATGCGGAGGTGACGATGTATTTCTTGGTGATAATGATTCCGGTGCCGGTGGCAGTAAAAGTGGAACCGTCCAGCCCTTTGACTGGAAAGTCCGCTTCCACTACAACCATCGACGGATATACCTTATCAACTATGGTGCAGATCTCTTGATTTAAAGCCGCAAGCAAATTGGGTTTTTCTGGTCTTGCATCACCGAAAGGAACAAATGCGAGTATCGCCATCGAAAGAACCGCGTGTCTGATATTTGCAAGGTTCTTAAAAGACAATTTCGGCTCCAGTTTTGACGAGATAAGGATTTTCCGCGCTTGTCGATGAAGACCGCGATGAGGAATTAATAGTATTTCTGGCCATTTCGCTGGACTTGTAGAACGGCGCCTCAGAACGAACCATTATGTATCTGTCTCCGTGCAGATCTTGAACGACCTTTATGATATCGCCGGGAGAATCTAAGACGAGATCAGATTTGTCAAATGCCGTCATATTTCCGTTCACCGAATTAGCACTGTTGTTGGCAAGTTGTGTATGCGGTGTTAATAAATTAGATGAGAAAACCAATCCTATGAGGATGATGGCAGAGCTAATAGCCAGTGAGAAGCCAAGCATCCATCTTGGACGAGCCCCTTCTCTAAATTTGAATGCCTCTCTTTTCCGTCTTTTCGCTTCGTATCTATCAACAGCGGATAGGACAATTTCCTCCAGATTGTCAGGAGCCTGGAGATTGTTTAATTCGGGCGAAACATTTAGGATTCTCTCGAATACATTCAATCTCTTGCGGCATTCCGGGCATGATTCCAAATGCTCGCCGACCTGCACCTGAATTGTGGGAGGGAGGCTCTTATCCAAGAACGCTGAGAGATTGCGGTATGCCTTTTGACAATCCATAATGACTTTCTCGTAAGGGTAAAAGTTGTTCACGTAATAGCCGCCTGGCACGATTCAACCGGGATTTTACGGTTCCGATTGGCACTTTCATAATCTGGGCAATCTGCTCGTACGGCAGTTGCTGAATATCCCTCAAGACGAATGCCGTGCGGTATTCAGCGCCGAGTTTCTCCATCGCCTTTTCTATAAAGGGCAATAGATTTAAATCTTTATAGCCCACGTCTGGTATGGCTATCTCATCATCTTGAGAGCCGATCCCGATTGAAACGAATTTCCACCTTTTCCTCTTCCGGTATTCGCTTCTCACCAAATTTGCGGCAATAGTATAAAGCCATGTTGAAAAAGCAAAATCTGGTTGGTATCTTTGGCGCTCTTTATAAGCTCTCAGAAACGTTTCCTGCAAGATGTCTTGGGCTTCGTTCGCTTCAGGCATCATTCTATAAATGAAATTATAGAGTCGGTCCTTGTATTTGGTTACCAATTTCCCGAAGGCAACCCCATTGCCATCACTGGCTTGCTTCATTAATTCACGATCGTCTAATTCCATGATTTTTCTCTTTTAAAAGTCATGCTCTATTATGCTAATTTAATCCTTTATACAGCGACTATCCCCATTTGTTCCCACAATCAGGCCTACAAAAAATCAAATAGTTTGTGATATAATGGCGCCATTAGTTATATAAAACGGCAAAAATCGATATTCCTATAATTAAAACTGTTATAATTGGGATCATTATGGTTTTATATACTTCACTAAGTTCTGCCTTGAAATAATCCCTTGAGAGAAGAAGGCAGAGATGAGTCGGGGATAGCATCACTCCGACGAATCCACATGTATAGGTAAGAAAGCCAATGCCATAGCTATTCTCAGGGCCTATTAAGGGCGGTATGAGAGGGAATGCCACTCCCACGAAGGCAGTCGTCATACCGGTGATAAGTCCGATGGCGAATGCCAGTGTGGCAGTTAGCGCGGGCACCAGCATGTCGCTTTGCGAAAGGAACGAAGTCAATTCTGAAGAAAGCCCAGAACTTCCAACAGCATTTTTCAAGACCATCACTGCTTCAATCAGCCAGAATGTCTCAAAGTTGGCGAATGATTTCAATGTTGAGGAAAAGGGAGCGAGGCTTTTGGCATAAGTGATGGCAGTAAGGAAGATTATTATAATCAAGGCAATGAGTATATCTAAACCAAAAACAAGATTTAGGATCACGACTAAAAGAACCGGCATAATAGATTTTAGGAATTGATAAAGTGACTGCATATTTTGGTGAAATCCCAAATCGTTTTTTTTGGTGGCAACAACAGATTTTCTGAACTTAATTAGCCCTACCACAATGAAAATAACAGCCATTGGGAGCTGATAAGTTATTATGGTTCTGATTGATACTCCGCTCAAGGCGGAGGCCATTATGATGCCGGGATAAAGAGGCCAGATGAATTCCCAGCCATGCCTAAACCAATAGTTTATGGCGGCTTTTTCCTTAGGAGAATGGGACTTAATGGCTTCCACATTGCCCACCATTGGGGCCGAAAGCAAGGCCCCACCGGGCATTGGTAGAAGGCCAATGATGGCTGGCAAGATCGCTGCCGCAATTCCTGATCTTGGAAATATTTTTTCGATGGATGCCGCCATATTTTTTATAGAGCCAGAACTGCTCATTATTTTTCCAAGGATGCTAATGGAATAGACTGTTACCACGAGCCGGTTGGTTTCTAAAGATGTTACAGATTCGACGACAACTTTAAGTAACTCAGCTAATGAATTATTATACAATAACATAAGAAGAACTGCGGCAAGGCCCAGAATTGCGGCTATAGGTACTTTGAACCTGATAAGTATGATAACAAAGACAAGGGTTATGGCGAATACTAATAAAACCAATTTTTCTCCTTAGCCTCAATATAAGTGTCGTCCGAGAGAAAGCCAAACAATCCGGTTGGTTTTGCTCTAATTATTGCTATTAGAGAAGAGGTCCGCAAGGGATGATCAGGCGAAGCGGCATAAAGTTATTGACAAAACTGCTGAAATGTACAATAATTAAATTTTGCTAAGAGACAAATATTTAATCGGATTTCTATCGAGTCAGATGTTAAGGGTCTCGGAAAAGCAAATTCAAACTATTACATCAGCCATAAAGACGGATGTTGATAAGCTGATCTTTGAACGGCTTCCGGCGTTCGATTCGGTTCAGGAAGTTCAGCTTCTGTATGATATGATGCGCGAATATCCATCAAG
>PFXJ01000062.1:0-29333 GCA_002791595.1 candidate division Zixibacteria bacterium CG_4_9_14_3_um_filter_46_8 | reverse complement strand
CGGGAATCGTGAAGCCGCCCTGCCCACGGCGGCGGCTTTGGAATTGTTCCAAAACTGGATCGTGATTCATGATGACATCGAGGATTCCTCGGAACTTCGGCGCGGAAAACCGGCATTGCACCAGGAGCATGGGATTGCTCTGGCGATTAATGCCGGGGATGCGCTGGCAGGGCGGATGTGGGAGATGCTATTAACCAATCAGCATAAGTTAGGGGAAACGGTGGCACTAAAGCTTTTTCGGCTTTTTCTGGATATGTTGCATAGGACGACTTCAGGGCAGCACATCGAGCTATCGTGGGTAGAGAACAGCCGCTGGGATTTGGCTGAAGAAGATTATTTGAATATGTGCCGCAATAAGACCGCATATTATACTTGTGTAGCGCCAGCCATTGCCGGAGCCATAATTGCGGGCCACGATGAATATTCGAATGGGAAAATGGAGAACTTTGGGCTTGACCTTGGAGTGGCATTTCAAATAAGAGATGATATACTGAATCTGATAGGGGATGAGTCCAAGTATGGCAAGGAGATAATGGGAGACTTATTCGAGGGGAAGAGGACGGTGATGGTGATTCATTGTCTTCAGAATGCTTCCCCGGCTGACCGGGACGAATTCATTGAGATTATGTCCAGGCCACGTGAAGGCAAGACTCTGGATGAAGCTCGTCGAATTATGGAGCTCTTCAAAGAATACAAGTCCATCGACTATGCCAGGGGACTTTCAAAACATCTCTCAAGAAAGGCAAAGAATACTTTTCAGGAATTGGAATTTCCGGGTCCTCGCCAGGCAGTAGAGGATTTAAGGATATTAATAGACTATATGGTGGATAGAGATTATTAAATTAGGAGGATTTGAGGGATGATGCCCATGGAAGAACAGGATTTTCCGTTCCAGGAACATTTGAGGCAACGGATGCAACTGGCGATCCAGGCCGCGGAGAACCGGAGGGCCGTAAGCAAGTCCCTGAAATCTGATGCAAATGGTGTTAATAGAGTTCAAAATGTAGAAGCGTACATTTTTGATGATGTGGCCTGTCAATTGGCAATTAATCAATTGATTTTTTTAGCAATTATTCTAATAAGGAATGGAATAGAGGACTCAAGAACAAAAGAGAATCTCTTGAAACTGATTTCAGCCTTGGGGCTGGATGCGGTGGCGTTGTACCAACTTGATCATTATGAGCATCTGCAGGTTTTGTACAGATTGGGAGATATAACCCAGATGGGGAAGAACACGCATCTTCCGGACACAGTTGGCTCACCCGACGGTTTTATTGGTTCGCTGTGGGCCAAGAAGAGTCCTATATTTGTCGGGGATCTCGGGGGCGGTAGTGGCTCGGTCAGGTCTTTTATTGGATTGCCTCTTTTTGTAGAGGAACGATTCCTGGGAGCGATGGTTTTTTTGTCCTCTAATGCGAGGAGATTCCCTGCATTATATAAGACCATATTGCTCAAAACAGGGGATCTATTTGCTGAATTCCTTAAGGTATTGGAAGGAAAGAATGAAACTGCCGGGCAGAGCTACTATGTCGGCGATGAGCAACTTCGACCATCCCGGGACCAAGCCAATGAAATAGTTCATGATTTTAATAACATATTTGCCGCTATTTTGGGGAGAACTGAGATTTTGGAAGCATCAGTCGAGGATCAACACCTAAGGGATAGTCTCAGTCAGATTGAAACTACCGCGCTAAAGGGGACACAGATTGTGCGCCGGCTTCAGGACAATTTTATTACCCAGACTTTGAATCCTCCAGATAAGTGTAATTCGAGTGATCGGATAGATATTGTGACCCGTCCAGGAGAACTTCAATTGAATAGGGATGCGGCCGAAAAGGAGTATCTTATTGATAAGGAAGGCGATCAGTTGGAAGCGCCGGAACATCACTCGTCCAAGTGCGATCGCATTTCGGTGGATATTTGCGACCCGACCGAACTTGATAGGGTATGCAGGACGCTTAAGCAGTTCGGCTATTCCCCTTCGTCAGGCGGAAGTCTGGATTCCCTAAAATATGATTCGGAGCATTCATTTCGATGTTCGATTATTGATCATACCGTTTACTTCGTTAGGCAGGCCCAGATCAATAAACTTCTTGAAAATAGGTTTCTCTCGCTGATAATTATTGGACCTGAGGGAAGCAGGCAGAAAATCAGCCAATCAATGCCCCAGTCAGCTCTTTATATTTATATTGCTTCTCCTTATCGGAATCATCAGATCCTCCACGCACTTAAAGCTATATTAGCGTAATGGCCAAAAAGGCCTTTATAAAGAGGATGTTCAGCGAAATATCGGGGGAATATGACCGGCTGAACCGAATTATCAGTTGGAATCTGGATTTAAGATGGAGACGGCAGGCGGTCACGTATTTGGGCGCCCATTATCGGGTAATGGATATCTGTGCTGGCACCGGCGATATGGCCTTGGTCTTATCCGAAAATAAAATCGCTCCCCTGCAAGTTGTTCTGGTGGATTTAAGTCTCGAAATGCTTCTGCTTGCAAAATATAAATTATCTAAAGGGAGAAATGGCACCGAGTTTTTATTTGTGCAAGCCGATGGCGAGAATTTACCATTTCGAAATGAGGCGTTTGGAGCGGTTACGATGGGATTCGGGCTTCGTAATATTGAGGATATTCAGAGATTTATGGTAGAGTTGGCAAGAGCTACGGACGCGAATTCTGAGATGGTGTTTCTTGACATCGCCCATCCGGAAAGCAAAATTGTCTCCAAGCTATTTTACATTTATTTCTACAGATTCGTGCCATTTTTCACCAAATTCATCACGGGCAAGGATTACGCTTATCGTTATCTTCCGGCATCACTTCGGGTATTTTATACCCAGAAACAATTCGTTGAAAAGCTTCGCAGGTGCGGCTTTGAAAATGTCTGTTATATGAATATATTAACTGGCATAGGAGCGATTTATTATATAAAGAAATGAATGAAAGTAATGAATTTAAGATTAAAGGATTAGCAGAAGCGGTTCAATTTATCGCAGATATTTTCAAGCAGGACCCGAAGGCAGGATCATTTCGCGATGAAGAAAAACGGCATCTTCCCGAGTCTATAAAGATCGTGAGTGATGTGTGTCCGGAAAGAATAAGGTCGGCGCTGGGCGGCAATAAAGTTGATACCATTGTTGCAATAGATGGGGGTTCTTCCTCGTTGCTCGCTTCGGGGAATTTTGAAATCGGAGTGTGCAGGGCCTCAATGGTAACCTTTCATAATGAAAGGCGCATTTCATTTGAGGTTACTCCTGAATGGATTGTCCCTGCAGGTGAAGGATTATCTTCGCCCATAATCAGTGCTTTTTGCAATACCAACCAAGCAACAATGGATTGTGTGTCGGAGTGGAGGTTTATGACAAATATCTGCAGGGAGATGTTAGAGTACTCCTGCCTGCGATCTCTGGCGGGTCGTGATGACAATCCTGCGATGATTTTGATTGACGGGGCTTTAGGATGCCCTTCGGGAGTCGATCCGGCGGACTATTCCGATCTGCTCTTGCAATTGCACAGAAAGAATAAGGTTGTTGTATGCGTTAGCAAATCCTCAACATTGCGGTGGGCAGACAATTGCCCTTTGTTATCACGAATGGCGGAAATGACGATGGAACGGCCTAAAGGAGACATCTGGTTTCTGCGAATCTCTGAATTACGTGACGGATATGAGGAATCGGCAGACATTCCCAATTTATATCTTGCGAACTTATATGCCGGATTGGGGCCAATACTGCGGCTGGATATACCTTCCATCTACGGAAGAGATGAAGAGAGTATAATCTGCGCTCTGGCAGGGCACGCAGAGGATCCGGAATTCCCAGGATATCCTTATCCGCTGGTTGAAGCTCATCGGCTGGCGAGGATCTTGCCGGCGCGAAAAAAGGAATTGTTTGGGCTAATCAAAATGCTGGCAGTTGATTCGGGAGTGGGAGACACAGTATTCGATGCCGCTTTCGCTGATTACCATGATCGATTGAATGCCGACGTTAGTTCTGAAATTCTTGCTTTGGGACCAATTGCATTGTAGATTTAATTGATGACTAAGATACGAAAATATAAAGGGCGCATTATCGGGCGGTCGATCACCGAAATTTATGTTCGTGCCTTGCATGATACGAATCTGGTATTGGGTGAAATTCTCATTGCTGGTGAAGGCGATACTCGGTTCTTCCTAAGAGTGGTGGATGTTTCCTATGGTTGGGAAGCGGGCAATGCCGGTTGGGCAATTGGAGTGGCGGGATCAATGATAGAGATGGAGCAATCAGATCGCGGGTTTGTTATGCACGACCGGGCTCGCCGAAATTTCGAGATCGGCAAATGTGTCATTATGGGATATACGAAGCAAGGGGAATTTCGACGCGCCAAAACACTTCCTGAACTCTTTTCGCAAGTATTTATTCCGGATGCTGATGATTTTAACTTCATAAAGGATTATGCCGGGGACTTGCGGGTAGGGAAACTTCGGTCCGGAGAGGAGTTATTGGATTTCGAAGTGGGAATGGGAAGTGGTTATATCCAAAGTCATATCGGGATTTTCGCCACTACCGGCATGGGAAAATCCAATTTGATGAAAAGGTTGGCGGCGTCGGTAATGGAGAGTCACAATGTTGGGATGCTGATATTTGATCCTCACGGCGAATATTACGAGGGTGGAGAGAGGGATAAAAGGGGATTGAAGCATCATTTTCGAGCGAAGGATAATTTGACGGTTTTCAGTTATCGGAAGCTCAGTGAGAAGAGTAATGGTTTGAGGATTAATCACCGCGAGATTGATATCGAGGATTTGCTCCACTTGTTCGAATTTTCGCAGGCGCAAATGGAGGCCGCATACGCCCTTCATAATTGCTTTGGCAATGATTGGCTCAAAATTTTGAGTGAATCGGAAGGTGCGGAATTGGCGAAAGAAATGCCCTCCTCCAAATTCCACGAGATGACCATTGCAGTATTGCAGAGACGCGCCAGACAGATTCTTAAGCAGGAAATATTCCATAAAGATGATACTGTAAGTGTCACCGACGCGATCATCACCGAATTAAAGAAAGCCAAGGTGGTGTTGATTGACTTAAGCGGGTTATCGGGCTGGCGGGAGCTTTTACCGGCGGCGGTGATTGCCAGAAAAGTGTTCGATGTTTACCGTCATGCCTTTCGAAAGCCAGAGGAATTTCGTTCCCTCCCTAAGGTCTCCATCGTGCTTGAAGAGGCCCAAAGGGTGCTGGGTCAACTCTCCGGCATCAAAGAGAACATATTCACCCGGATATGCAGAGAGGGTCGGAAATTCAAAGTCGGCCTTACTGCGATCACACAACAGCCCAAACTGATCGATGAGGAAATCATCTCTCAATTCAACACCTTATTCGTGCTTGGTTTGGCGGATGAGAGAGATCGCAATATCATCCGTTCTTCGGCGCGGCAGGATTTTAGCGAGTTATCGCGCGAGATTCAGATGCTCCAGCCTGGTGAAGCTTTAATTTCATCGCCTCAAGCTCCATTCGCCATTCCCGCCAAAGTGGATCTTTATGAAGATCACATCAAGAATCAAAAAGAATCAGTCAAAACGAGAGATGAAATTCCTTCGCCGGATCGGAATTTCTTCGGATAATTATTGAATCTGTATCATTTCAATCAGGGGCTGATCAACTTTCTCTCTTGAGGAACAAGACGAATGAGAAATTGTTTCATTATTGGTATTTTGCGATAGATATAATAAACTTCGAAAATAGGAGATTTGTTAATGCCAAAGGTAGTTCATTTTGAGATAACCGCCAACGAACCTGACAGGGCACTTGCTTTTTACAAAAATGTTTTTGGCTGGAAATTTGAAAAATGGGATGGCCCGCAGGAATACTGGCTGATTACGACCGGTGAATCAAATGAGCCGGGGATTATGGCGGGATGATGAGGAGGCAGGGACAGTGAGATGCGGTCTATAATACAATCCAAGTGGATTCAGTTGATAACTATTCCCATTGCCAGGATACCGAAGGGAATATATTTGGCATTATGCAACCGGATCCTTCAGCCAAATAAATAAGGTATGCCCCTTAGATTTTATGTTTGGCGAGAACAAATCTCAATAATCTAAATCCAGATTAATATCCACCACTAATATAATGGCCATCGATGATATATGCTGATAGCCATTTTATTTTTATCCCGATGGCCTAAGCAAAAGCTGCTTGACCCCAATTTCAATGTGATGTATCTTCGCATTCGATGATGAGAATAGTCCATATCGCCGACAGCCATCTGGGCGTAATCGGCAGTACCAGAAAGCTGACTCCTGAGGGATGGAACCAGCGGGAAGAGGACTTTTTAAGGATTTTTGAAATTGCGATTGAGCGTATCATCGAAATTCACCCCGATTTGGTAATTCACTCCGGCGATCTGTTTCATGTCGTGCGACCGACGAATCGCGTGATTGCGCGTGCCGCTAAGGCATTGCTCAGATTGAGTGATGGGGCAATTCCGATGGTGCTCATATCGGGGAATCATGATGCTCCCAAGTCCAGATCGATTGGCTCCGTTTTTCAGATTATGGAGATTATCTCCAATATCAACTATGTGTATAGGAATTCTTATGAAACTTTCAGGATAGGCGATGCGATGATTCATGCTGTTCCTCATTGTTTATCGCAGGACGATCTGGATAGGGAATTGGAGAAGGCGAGGCCTGATTCAAATTCGCAATTCAACATATTGGTTTTGCATGGAGTGGTTTCTTCGATTCCAGAATTTTCAATGAATGAGTTTGCTGAACAATTTATTCCGGAATCGGCGTTTCGTTCATTTGATTATGTAGCATTGGGGCATTACCACAAATTCACGAAAATATATGATAATTGCTATTATGCCGGTTCGACGGAACGCGTGTCTTTTTCTGAAGAGGGGCAATTGAAAGGATTCCTTGAGGTTGAAATTCCGGGGCCAAATGTCAAATTTCACGAGCTTCCGGTTCGCTCGATGTTTAAACTGCCTCCCATAGATGCGACAGGCTTTGATAGCCAAAAACTTAAGGAGGAGATTATCAGTCGGATCGGAAGCGCAGACATCGACAATTCGATTTCCCGACTGGAAATTAAGAATCTTCCGGAACATCTTGCCTCCGTAATTCCCCGTCAGGAAATTGCTGGTTTGACGGAGAGGGCATTGCAGTTCGACATTAAACTTGACAAGGCGCAGGAGGCAGTCTCGCTCACTACAGATTTGGCAAATATAGGAAAGCTTGAAAGTGAATTTGCCGGCTTTCTGAGCCGCACCGTAGTTGAAGGCGCGGACAAAGAGGAATTAAGGATACTCGGCATAAAGTACCTCAAGAAGATTCGGGCAGAGGAAACGCAATGATAATCCGGTCATTAAAGCTTAAGAACTACCGGAGGTTCGTGGACTGCGAATTGGAATTTCCCGAGGGGATTATTGGTTTGGTGGGAAACAACGGCGCCGGAAAATCAACGTTAATGGAATCTTTGGGCTGGGCATTATTCGGGAATAATGCGGCGCGAAGTGCGAAAGATGAGATTCGTTATTCAGCGAGTTCGGCTTCCGATGAATGTCAGGTTATGGTTGATTTTGAACTGGATAACGAGCAATTCAGAATAGTGCGGCAACTGCGTGGAAGAACTCATTCTGGAGACGCTTCGATATTTTCAGGAAAGAATCTCCTGGCAAAATCAACTACTGCGGTAAATGAAGAAGTTCAGAGGTTGCTTGGTTTGGACTTAAAGAATTTCGAGATCAGCTTTTTTGCCAAGCAAAAGGAGTTAAACGCTCTTTCAGATCTTACTCCGGGAGAACGTGAGAAACATATAATCAAATTGCTGGGAATCAGCGACGTTGATGAAGCCATAAAATTAATTCGGGATGATCATCGCAATGGTCATGCGAAAATAGCAGTTAATGAGACGGTAATTGCCAGTATGACCGTGATGGAAACCGACATCGCGCTTGCTCATGCGGAATCATTGGCACTTGAAACCAGGATCAAGAATGCAGAGGAAAATGTCCAACAACTAAAGGGGACGCTTAGTAACGCAATCCAGAGATTCGCTGAAACCGCCGAGTTGAGAGAACAATATCTCGAAATCAAGAACGAGAGTGAAAAACTGAACGGGCGAATCGATGCAGAAGGAAAGAAGTTGGGGGACCTGCGGGACGAGGCCAAAACTTTATGCGATTACCAGGATAGAGCGGCAATTTTGAGAGATAAAACGGCAAGGTATGATGAAGTGAAGGGGAATGTTGAGAGACAGAATGAGCTGGCCTTGAAGCATTCCAAGTTGATATCGGCACAAAGCACTCGGGACCAACTTGGAGCCGACCTTCATAAATTAGAAGATTACATTAGCGATCTAAATCGTGAAATTGAAGCCCTAGCGAATATCGATGAGCTTTTACTACGGAAAAATATTGAATTAAAGAGGCTGTATGCTCTCAGGTCCAGGCATCAGGATATTTGCTCCAAGATTAATCAAGTCAAGTTTAGGCTTGAAAGCAAAAAGACAGACCTGGATGGTTTGAGGAAGCAGGCGGAGACATTGCATCAACATATCGAAAATGCCGCGGCAATGAAGGGCAAAATAAGCGATTATGATATTCTGAAAGTATCCTTGGAGAGACAAAATGAATCCGCATTAAAACATTCCTCTTTAATGGCGGCGGCGAAAAACAGAGGCAAATTGGTTAGCGAATGCAATAGTCTTCAAGCGTATGTTGATGGAATGACTAAGGAAATATCTACCCTTGCTGGCATCGAAAGCGTTCTCCTGCAGAGAATGGATGAATTGAAGTCAATAAATATTGTTATTAAATCACATAGGTCATACCATACTGCCCTGCAAGCCGAAAGCAGAGCTTTTCGAGATGGACAGGAGCGGACCAGGATACAACTGGCTGACATTGAGAAACTTGGCCCAGATTCCAAATGCGACAGATGTTTAAGGACGTTCGGGGATTACTATGAAGAAATACGAGCTCATTTTGAGTCAGAATTAGATTTCCTTGCTAAAGCGATAGGCGCATCGGATGCAAAGCTTTGCGATATCGAAAGTACAATAGAAAAGGAGAATAATAGGAAGGATTCAATTGAAGAGGATATTCGTAATCTGAACAAGGAGCAGTCTCGATTGAAACAGATTCAGAAAACAACGGTGCGCGATGTCGAAGGGTTGGAGACACTTAGGCTTAAGATTCGGGAATTGGAAGATGAAATTGCCGGCCTTGGAGAGGTGCAGTACGATACCACACGACATGGGCAAATCAGGGAGCAATTTGAGCAGGCCTCCAAACAGAGGGATGAATACATCAGGGTTATGGCAAGCATCAATTCTCTGGCTGATATCCCCGGCAAAATAAAGGAAACCGAATCTGCCATAGAAATCATGACAAAACAAGCCACTGATTTGGAAAGCGATTTGTCGGCCATCGGCTATGACGAGAACGCTTTGGAAAGCGCTGAACGGGAATTGAGGGAATGCAATAATATGAAGGCACGGTTAATACAAGTCCAGAAGACGCTAAAGCGAGAGGAAACGGTGCTTCATGCCCTTGAAATCAAGATCAAAGAACTTGATGTTAATATTGCGATGTATTCCGGAGTAATATATAGTCCGGAAGAGCACAAAAACATGCGCGCTGAATTCGAGGAGCTTTCAGGGTTACGCGATGACTATTTGAGAATTACCTCAAGCATCAATTCGCTCGAAGATGTTCCTGTGAAGATAGCTGAAACAGAAGCGATAATTATAAATTTGAAAACGCAAGCGAATCTGATTTCTGAACGATTGTCAAGCATCACCTATTCGGACGAATTATTTGCAGCGATCCAAAAGGAGAAGGAAAAGGCGCAGGTTGGCGAGCATGAAGCTGAGCTGGCCCTCAGAGATCTAACATCAGATTTGAAATTGAAGCATCAAGAACTTCAAAATTTAAGAAATGAAATCGACAGGAAAACGTTATTGATTGAAGAGACGAAAGTATTGGGCAAGAGGGCATCGGTTCTTAAGTTGCTGGATAAGCTGTTTGGCGATTTCAGGCAGGATTTGATAGGGAGGATTCGGCCAGCATTATCGCGGAGAGGGACGTATTACCTTGATCTGCTTACAGATGGAAAATATTCGGAGTTGGAGGTTGGCGAAGGATATTCACTTTATATCAATGATGGCGGTGTTAAGTATGAGATTAATAGATTTTCAGGGGGCGAAAAGGATATCGCAAATCTTTGTTTGCGTCTGGCGATATCTGAATTAACTCACGAAAGCAGAGAGTCCATATTTTCATTCATTGTCCTTGACGAGATATTTGGTAGCTTGGATGATAATCGGCGCAATGCGGTTTTGAATGCTTTAGGAAATCTAAAGAAGCATTTCCGCCAGATTTTCGTCATTACCCATCTTGATGATATTAAAGACCGTCTTGAATATTCAATTATGATTGAAGAACGTCCCGATGGCACTTCAACTGCGACTTATCTATGAACAAGACGATTTTATGGTTGACCGCTATCATGGCCATCTTGGCGGCGGGATGCGAAAATGATACTCATCGAAGCGGTAGCATAAAGGTCTTGGATGGAGATACATTTATCACGGCTTCTGGAGAGACGGTCAGGCTTTTGGGCATTGATGCTCCGGAGAAAGAGCAGAACTATTATCTGGAAGCAGGGCAATTACTGGGTCGGACTCTTGAAAGAGGAGAAGTGCGCTTAGAGTTTGATGAGCAACGTTTTGACCGGTATGGTCGAACCCTGGCTTATGTGTTTGCAGGCGGGGTATTTGTTAATCAAGCATTACTCGATTCCGGCCTGGCGGTAGTTTATTCCTACCAGACAAACTCAAAACATCGGAATGAGCTGGCCGACGCTCAAATGCGGGCGCGAAATGCTTTGAAGAATCTTTGGTCAGTGCCGGTTGCCAATCCCTGCGAGTATTACCTGGCGACATTATCATCATTGCGCTTTCATCGCCCTGAATGCAATTCCATCAGGGGCCGCCCGGTGGCTGAACTACGCCGTTTTCAAACTCGCGACGAGGCCCTTGATGAAGGCTTATCGCCTTGCCGAAATTGTAAACCATAATTAATTTATTACCTACCCGAATAGGAGGAATCGCTCCATTCAATTCGCCTCAATCAGGTTATATAGGGACTAAGGTGATCGCGGTCGGTTCAAGAGGGGCTTTCGGAATGCCGATAGACAATATGAATGAGCTATAATAGTATTCTTAGATGGCGTCATTGGGGAGGATCAGATGGCATCAATATTGGTTGTTGAAGATAAAGACAGCCTAAGGAAAATGCTTTTCCAAACCCTGGAATCTGAAGGGTATGAGGTCGAATTGGCTTCGGATGGCAAAGAGGGCGCCGGTAAGGCGCGGGAAAAGCAATTCGACGTGGTATTGACTGACTTGAAAATGCCTGGGATGGATGGCATGCAGATACTTTCTTCCGTCAAGGAGAGCAATCCAGAAACAGCGGTTATCCTCATGACAGCGTATGGGACGATAGAGAACGCAGTTGAGGCGATGCGGAAAGGAGCGTATGATTTTATCCAGAAACCTTTTGATACGGATGAGCTATCGGTTTTAATAAAGCGCGCTCTCGATAATCGCAGGCTAGTAGCTGAGAATTCCATTTTGAGAGAGGAACTTGGCTATAACCATGGACTAAATGGGATAATCGGGACTTCCAAGTCGATGCAGGAGGCGATAGAATTAGTTCGGAAGGTTGCGCCATCAGATTCGACAGTCCTGTTCATCGGCGAATCGGGGACAGGTAAGGAACTTTTCGCGCGTGCGATCCATGATTTAAGCCGCCGACATGACGGCCATTTTGTTGCCCTCAATTGTGCCGCAATTCCTCGCGAGCTTCTTGAAAATGAGCTGTTTGGTTCGGAAAGAGGAGCTTATACCGGCGCCGTAACCCGCAAGATGGGAAAATTCGAGATTGCCAGTGGAGGAACAATTTTCTTGGATGAGATCAGCGATTTGGATATTGCGCTCCAGGCGAAACTGTTGCGAGTGCTGCAGGAAAGAAATTTTGAACGTCTGGGTGGGACGAAGACGATTTCGGTCGATGTGCGAGTCATCGCCGCGACAAATGCCGATTTAAAAGAAGCAATCAGTAAACGGAATTTCCGTGAGGATTTATATTATCGGCTTTCGGTGTTTCCAATCAATATCCCTCCGCTTCGGGACCGTCAGGCCGACATAATTGCGCTGGCAGAATATTTCATCTCCAAATTTGCTGCGGAGATGAGGAAGGGAGAAGTATCGCTCTGTGTCGAGGCTATGAGCCTCTTGGAGAGGTACCACTGGCCTGGTAATGTGCGTGAGCTTGAGAATGCAATGGAGAGGGCGATTATTCTTTGCGGGGGGCGAAAGATAAAGCCGGAGCACCTAGCAATTAGAATCCCAACTGCTGACGAAATCAGATTACGGGAAGGTGCAGGACTAAAGGAAGTCGTTGCGCACGAAGTAGCAAAAGTGGAAAATAATTTAATTACACGAGTTCTTAAACAAACCCGTGGCAACAAGCGGAAAGCGGCGGAAATACTACAGATTGACTACACCACTCTTTTTGAAAAACTCAAGAAATATAAGCTTGATAATAAGGGACGGGATGAATTACCCGCAGAAGAGTAATAATTACCCGGCTTTGCCATCTTAGATTCTAAGCTTCGCCAAACGTATTTTCCTCTCGATTACAAATCGCTCTATGCCGCGTAAAATCCAATCCGGGGAAAGATGGGCATCTTCCAGAACGGATTCAACGCTCCCCCCACCGCGCCACCGATCATCCCAGTCGGACGATAACGAATATTCCTCGCAAATCTTATTGCAGATCCAATCATGCATCAATCTACGCGCGCCATTTGTAATGGTCATGGAATCCATCCAATCATCGAATGGAAGGATTCTGTTTTGATATAATTCGGGTTGCATAATGAAGAGGTCGCGACTGGGAGCGGCAATAATTTTGACATTGAGTCTGGCTTGGGCGAGCTCCGGCAGAATTGATACAGTGTTATCTGTTGAACTGGCGCCACTGACTATCACGGTTCCCATCTTCTGGACATTAGGGTCAAAGTCGCGTAAAATATATGCTCCTCTGGCGGCCTCAAAATGAGAGGGAATCCCTAAAGCGGCGCGATCGGGAATGATCATTGCTGGGCGAGTTAAATGAAGGACGATTATTGGTTGCATTTTAGAAAGAGCTTCGCCGAGCAAAACCGGCACTTCGTTATGTTCCCAGGGATGAAGATTAATAATTGTCCCCTGCGGAAATAACTGTGTGACACCGGGCTCAAATATGCCAAAGTGAGTGCGGGAATCCTCAGCGGTCTCGGGGCCGGAATGTCCGGCAATCCAGAGAACTTTTCCCACCTTCAGCGGGCAATCCTGAGCCAATTGCGAAAACAAGCGCATCAGGCCATACTTTAAGTAGCTGAATGAACCATACGTGGAACATGCGGTATAAAAACCATTGAAATCATTTTCTGGGTCGGTGTGGAAATTTACGGAGGCGATGCCCACGCAAAGGCCAGCATTAGCCATTTCGGTGATTTCCTGGGGTAAAAGCACTCCCTCAAGATTAGTGTGGCGATTATACCACCCGTAACCCTTGAAATCGCCGAATGGTTGGGCGAATCCAGAAATGTTGGTTGAATCCGCCAGGTCGGCAGCCATAACGATGAATAACGGGCGAGAGTATTTAGTCGCACAAAATGAATTTACCCAGGCACCCCAGCTCGCAAGAGCGGCGCGGTTAGGTTTCCTTTCGCCGGGCTTGGCATAAATTTCAGCCGGGTAATTTCTGAAATCGCAGAGGGCTTCATCATGAATAGGGTTTTTGTTTATGTGGAGCCGGAAACCCGGAATTGATTTGGGCACAGAGTCACCCAATTCGACCAGAGTGTCGGTGATATAGTCAACGAGGCATTGGTCTTCCTTAAGGACATCGGAAACTTTTTCCAGATTGTTAATGAATTGTCGACGGATTTCTTCCTTTGATTCCGGCGCAGGTCGATCCTGACCCTCAAATTGCATTCCATATTTCCGGGCGAATTCTCTCCTAATTTCCCAGAATGCTTCGCAATTCATCTGATGAGGAGTGCCATGGGATTTATTATCGTATATTCCATAACCGCGACCTTTCCGTGTCCTAAAATATCCGCAAGATGGGACATGGTTTGGGTTGGGAGTGTATATCATATCGCAAAGCATCCTGGTCAATGATGTCCAATCGGAGCCATGTTCAGACGCAAATACTCTCCAACCGTAAGGTTCAAACCAGTCGCGAGGGGAACCATGGACTACGGATGAAACCGGATGGTCATCAATACCGAAATCATTCCAATCGAGAAGATAGTAAAGGTTGGAAAGTCCGAGACCCCAAGCGGTGTTCTTGGTTTCATGGGTGGCGCCGGTAGTATGGCCTGCTTCCCCCTCAAAGGCGAATACCTTAACTTCCTCTGCACCAGCCAATTTTAAGGCGGTGGCGGCTCCCGCGGCTGCCGGAGAACCATGACCGGAAGGGCCGGTGTTGAATTTTAGTATCAGACTCTTATCGACCATCTCTGCGTGGCCCGAAAGACCGTTGCGTTGGCGGAACGATATCAGGCCTTCCGGATAAAGGGCGCGCCTTTCGGCTTTATTGATCAGATATTTCAGATTGCCCGCCTGACGATATTTGATCCTCATGGCATCATTTAGTACCGCGAGGACAGAATAAATGAGCGGAGTGCAATGTCCGCCGACAAGGATGAGCCGATCCCCAAATTCCTTTTCGGGATTACGGATATCCCAGCGCATCACACCAGACAGAAGCGTGGCTACAAGGGCATGCACTTTCGAGCGGCTTCCTCCGGGATGACCGCTCTGACGGTAATTCACCATTATGTCAATGTACTGGTCGGCTAAATCCTTGATCTTTTCCCAAAAGGCAAAATGGGGAATTAGCTGGCCGAAATTATGTTCAGACAAATTATCCATCGTGTCGTTTTTCGTGCTATACTCCATCAGGTATCCGAGATATCCTTTCTGCAATTATATATCTTTGGATCTAATTAAATCAATAAATTGATTTAGGTGGAGGAAAGTTACGATTGTCAAAATAGTTATTGCCAATATCAAGATGGATTTGTTATTCTATAAGGTTAAGAAAATTAATTGCAGACTATAGTACACCGGAGGAATAATGGCATATAATATTGACCCGAAACAGCAGGCGGTTCGCGATGAGGTTCGTGAATTTTGCAGGAAGCACGATATTATCAAGAAGGGTGTAGAATTGGACAGGCGGCCGGAGCCGGCGCAATTTCCATTCGATTATTTTAACATATTGGCCAAGGCGGGCTTTATGAAATATTCATATCCCACCATTTACGGCGGCGGCGGTAAGAGTGGGCTTGAATATAACACGATGATCGAGGAATTTGCCTATCATGATCCCGCGACCTCGCTTTTGATTTCAATCCAACAATTGGCCGGCCAACCGATAATTCATTATGGAAACGATTATCTGAAAGAGAAATATCTAAAGCCAGCGGCTAATGGCGATCTGATAATGTGTTTTATGTTGACCGAGCCGGAGGCTGGTTCGGATGCTTCGAATCAGAAGACCGTAGCTACCTCAGATGGTGATAATTATGTGATAAATGGCGAGAAGATATTTATTATGCACGGGGATATCGCAGAAGCGGGCGTGCTTTTTTGCAAAATTAAGGAAGAAGGCATCAGAGATCGCGTGTCAACTCTGATTATCGATTTAAAACAAAGCGGAGTGACTCAGCGGACGCTCGAATATAAAATGGGGATGAAGTGCGCTACCACCGGCCATATCAAATTGGAAAATGTCCTGGTCCCGAAGAAGAACCTTCTTGGCGAATTGGGCAAAGGATTTCGATTTGCCATGCAGACCCTGGATGGCGCCAGGATCGGGATTGCGGCGCAGGCGGTTGGAATTGCGCAGAGAGCGTTTGACGAAGCCTTGAGCTATTCCAAGAAACGAATGGCATTCGGGGCTCCGATCGCCAAGCTTCAAGCGATCCAGTGGATGATTGCTGATATGTCCTGCCAGTTGGAAGCCGCCAGAATGCTGACCTATAAAGCCAGCCTAATGTGGGACAGGGGCGAGAAATTCGGGACGGAAGCGGCCCAGGCAAAGCTATTTGCGACTGAAGCCGCCGGATTTTGTGTCGATAAAGCTATGCAGATTCATGGCGGATATGGTTTCATTGAGGAATTCTCGCCTATTGGGAAACTGTATCGCGACCAGCGTGTTACCGAAATTTACGAAGGAACTTCAGAGATACAACGCTTGGTGATTGCATCCAATTTATTGAAGTAGAAGATTATGAATCGGAGAAAGATTTATTCCGGTTTGATCACAGGGCGTCTTCGAGAATACTATTTTGCATAATCCCATAGTGTAGCGAGGAAAGTGTTGATACGGCTTGGCGAATTTGAGGTGACCTCCTTATACGAAAATAGGTTCCGCGTTGACGGGGGCTCGATGTTTGGGATCATACCAAAGAAACTGTGGTCGAAAATAATGCCGAGCGACGCAGACAACTTTGTTTTTCTCGATATCCGGCCTCTTCTAATCAGGACTGGCAAAAATAATGTGCTCATCGATCTGGGTTTTGGAAATTGCCTCGATTCCAAGATGAAGAGAATATATGGATTGGATCAAAACTCACGGTTGCTCGCCGATTTGGACGAGGCCAAGATTACTCCCGAGGAGATTGATACCGTAATTTTCTCACATCTTCATGCCGATCACGCTCTGGGCGGCTTAGGTTTTAATAGGAATGGCCAGGTTATCAAGTTATTTCCAAATGCAAAATATTATGCGCACAAATATGAGCTAGAGGATTCCCTTAATCCGAATGAACGCACGGCGGCGGCCTACGTCACGGAATTGCTTGCACAATATGAGGAAATTCAAGCGGTGGAGAATGACGGAAGAATCGTAGATGGAATCTCCGTTCTTCGTACCGGCGGTCATACCCGGGGCCACATGGCGATTGTAATTCAATCTGCTGGTCAAACCCTGATTTATCCTGGTGACATAATCCCTACCACTGCCCATCTTAAGCCTGCCTACATCGGTGCGGTCGATACTTTTCCCCTAGAATCGCTTGTTCAGAAAAAAGCTATAATGGACGAATGCATCAAGAACAATTATTATATGGCATTCGACCACGACAGTAAATTTGAATTCGCAAAACTTATTAAAGATAATGATGAAATTGTGCCCGTTTCATTATTCGAGTGAGTTATATGAAAAAATTCATCATAATAGCATTAATTGCGGCGGCAGTAATTGTAGTAATGCTGAGGCTTGTTTACAAGGAGAAGTTCGACTGACCGGTCTTTCAACCCCTCGGTCTGGGGAGACGATGTAAGAAGGCCAGCAACGAGATTTCTGATTAATTCCCCAATACCAAGCCTCATGAGCGGTCCATGATTCCTGCAGTTCTGATCAGAATTCTGGAGAATGCCGCAATTCTGCATCTTGGCTTCCCTCTGAATCGGATAGAGTATGGAAGTATTTGAAGCAGTAAAATTCCGTCGTTCGATTCGCAAATATCTCGATAAGGAAGTAGTAGCGGAGAAGCTTATTCGGATTTTAGAATCCGGCCGTCTGGCGCCATCTTCAAAGAACCGTCAAGAATGGAGGTTTGTTGTCGTCACCGATAACAAGCTCAAAAGACAGTTAAGAGATGCTGCGGGCGGGCAGTCATTTGTGGAAGGGGCGCCGATCGTCATTGCCGCCTGCGCAACCGGCACAGACTATATAATGAGTTGCGGACAAGCAGCTTATGTAATTGACGTCTCGATAGCGCTCACCCAAATGAATTTACAAGCAGTCGAGGAAGGGCTGGGTTGCTGCTGGATCGGCTCATTCGACGAAGATCGGGTTAAGGATATTCTGGGGATTCCCACAGACATACGCGTCGTGGAGCTGATGACATTGGGTTATCCCAAGGAGCAGCCTGCGGCGAGAAGCCGATTGTCGATGGAGGAAATCACTTTCGTAAATCATTGGGGAGATGCACCGGATCAGAAGTCAGATCAAGCGAATTCCGGCCATCATTGATGGCCGGCGTTCAACATAATTGCCGATCTCTCGATTCAAAATCATTTCCAAAATTTATGTTGACGGGGCAAGGATTTAATGATATTGTCATAAACCTTGTGGAAATTGGAGAATGTTATGATGAAACTCTGCACGATTAGAATCTTAATAATATTGGTGTTGATGGGAATTTCGGTATTTAGGATTTCCATCGCTCAAGATAATTTTACCAGCGACCCTTCAGAATTCGGCAAGGATGCGACCTCTCCAATAGAACGGCGCATCTTGATTGATGCAATCACTGCCGGCGTACTTCCTCGTGCCAGCTTCGATTTCGACATCAGGACTTTCACTTATGGCGGGGGACAGGTGGCTTTGAATGTCGGATTGCTGAAGAGGTTGAATATCGGATTATCTTATGGAGCCGGAAGATTATTGACGGAAGATACCCCGTTGTGGAATCCCAATATGGAGTTTCTTGTCAAGTATCGGATTTTTACTGAAAATTATGCGTATCCATCATTAGCCATTGGCTATTCATCACAAGGCAGTGGGACTTGGGACAAAGTGAATAAAAGGTATGCGCAAAAATCGAAGGGAATTTACTTGGCTGCCACCAAGTCCTTCCTGGTTTACAGGAATATCGTGGCATTCACCGGCGGCATTAATGTGAGTATGGAAGATAGAGATCGTGATAAGGATCCATCAGCCTATTTCGGGGCTTTTACCCAAGTGAATGACCAGCTCTATTTTATAGTGGAATATGATTTAGCTATCAATGACAACGAACGATATAATGTTTATGGTTTTGGAAGAGGTTTTCTAAATATCGGTCTGGAATGGATTCTAACCCAATCGGTATCTGTGGAATTTGATCTTCGGGATTTGTTGCAGAATAGAGATGTAAAGAGTTTTGACCGCGAAGTTCGATTATTTTATATCGAGCATTTTTAATCTGCAATATGTCTTTCCGCCCTCCAATCAGTTTTTGTACATAACATTTTCTTTGCCAAGAAATTCCCTGGCGCGTCTAAGCCATTCCCGGTCACCCGCAACGCCAGTATTTTCAAGAATTATTTCAGCCTTACCTTTTGATGTTTGAATGAACAGGCGGACTGGACATCTACCCGGAGTATCTTTAACAAATCTATATAATTCGGACATTAGCTTGGTCCCAGACTTGGTTGCATCCACTTTTATTAGAACCTCAGGGGCGAATTCGCGCGTTGCTTCTTCAATTGGTATTATTTTATCAGCCACGATTTTGGCGTTTTCTCCTTCTCTTGTGGATGTTTTGCCTTTGATGATGATTGGACAATCGCGTTTGATATGTTTGCCATAGGATTCGTAGCGGTCGGCCCAGACGATCGCTTCAATCGAACCATGCAAATCCTGTAGAGTCACAAAGGCGATGCGGCGGCCATTCTTATCGACACTATATTTAATTTCCGAGATAAGACCGCCGACTGTTGCGGGAACGTTATCATGCTCTTCCATCAGTTGAGAAGTAGTGTGAGTCGTAAGATTATCCAGTTCCTCCCGATAATCAACAAGCGGATTCTTGGTAACCCAAACTCCCAGATACTGCCTTTCCAATTCCGCGATTTTACCATCTGTAAAATGGGGGATATCAGGCAGATCATCATTCAAATCCGTATCAAGTTCGATGGCGGTATTGCCTCCGCCAAATAGACCGATCTGACCTTTTCGCTGATCTTCCTGAAATCTCTGCCCTCTCAGAATCGCCGAATCTAAACCGCTTATTAGTTGGCGACGGTGGCCTGGTAATGAGTCGAAAGCCCCGGCCAGGATCAAACTTTCCAGAGCGCGACTGTTCGTGGCTCCCCCATCCACGCGTGAGCAAAACTCAGTCAACGACTTAAATTTCCCGCCATCCATTCTGGCCCTAACTATAGCTTCAGCGGCATTATGACCGACATTTTTTACCGCAGTGATCCCAAATCGGATAGTATTTTCCAACGGGGTGAATCCAACCTCGGATTCGTTAATGTCGGGAGGCAACACTGTTATACCCATCCGCTTACATTCTTCCATAAGAAATGTGACCCTATCTGTTTTCCCCATTTCAGAAGTAAGAGCGGCCGCCATAAATTCAGCCGGGTAATATGTTTTCAAATATGCGGTTTGATAGGCGATAATGGCATAACATACCGAATGCGGTTTATTGAATCCATAACGGCCAAAGGTTTCAATTTGAGAAAATACCTTTTCCGCGGTTTTCTTCCCGATGCCCTTATTGACTGCTCCTTGGATAAAGATTTTTCTCTGTAGCGTGAGCTTGTCCGCGATTTTCTTTCCAATTGCATATCTGAGAACATCGGCATCAGCAAGGGAAAATCCCGCGAGTTCAGCGGCGATTTGCATTACCTGTTCCTGATATACGATCACTCCATAGGTCTCATTCAGGACTGTTTCCAGCAGCGGATGATCGTATTTGACCTTCTCTCGGCCATGTTTGCGGTCTATGTAAATTGGGATCATATTGGCATCGAGTGGCCCAGGGCGATAAAGAGCATTCATTGCGGTCAGGTCCTCAATGCAAGTTGGTTTCAAGCGCTTAAGAAACTCGGTCATCCCCGACGATTCAAACTGGAATATGCCGCCGGTTTGACCCTCTTCGAACAGCTTATATACATTAAGATCGTCCAGAGGAATATTTTCGATATCGATTAGAATACCCTTGTTTTTTCGTATCAATTCTAAAGCCAAGTCGATTACCGACAAAGTTCTTAAACCCAGAAAGTCCATCTTCAATAAACCGATGGCTTCAATCCCATGCATATCGAACTGAGTGGTGACATCGCCTTTTGAAGACTTGAACAAAGGGACATAATTTTCGAGATTAGATGGAGCAATAACCACAGCGGCGGCATGAGTCGAAGCATGGCGCAATAATCCTTCCAGAGTCCTGGAATAATCGAGAAGTGTTTTGATCTGACCTCCTTGATCGTATGCTTCTTTTAGCTGGGGCACTCGCTCCAAGGCCTTATCGAGTGTAATATCAACTTCATCAGGGATTAATTTCGCCAATCGGTCAGCTTCCGAATACGAGATTGACATCACCCTCGCTACATCACGGATTACCAGTCTTGCCGCCATCGATCCGAATGTTATGATCTGGGTGACATTATCTTTACCATAGCGGTTGACGACATACTCAATGACCTTTTCTCTACCGGTATCGGCGAAATCGATATCAATATCCGGCATCGAGATCCTTTCGGGGTTGAGGAATCGTTCAAAGAGAAGCTTATATTTGAGAGGGTCAATGTTTGTGATGCCTATGCAATAGCAAACTAGCGATCCTCCGACAGAGCCCCGGCCAGGTCCCACACGGATACCATTGTTTTTCGCGAAATCGATAAAATCCTTGACGACAAGCAAATATCCGGCAAAACCCATCTTTTTGATGACACTTAGTTCATATTCCAATCTCTGGTTGGCTTCTTCAGAAGGTTGGCCATATCTCCTGATAAGACCGTCCCGTGATAAATGCTCAAGTGTTTCTTCCAGCGATGAAAACCCCGACGGAACAGGGTAAGAGGGGAAATGATGCCTGCCCAGTTCCAATTCGACATCGCATTTATCGGCTATCTTTATTGTGTTTTCAATCGCCTCAGGATAATCCCTAAATAGCTTCTGCATCTCCTCTGCTGACTTAAAGTAGAGCTGGTTGGTTTCATATTTCAATCGGTCGCTGTCGCTAAGGACTTTACGGGTTTGGATGCATAACAAGGCATCATGGGCCTCACTATCCTCCAATTTCATATAGTGGCAATCATTGGTGGCCACGATTCCTACTCCAATATCTTTTGCCAGGGCGGCCAATTCGGGAAGGGCTTTCAGCTCATCTTTTATGCCATGGTCCTGGATTTCGATGAAGTAATTATCCGCTCCGACGCAATCGCGGTAAAATTTCGCGATCCTCAAAACCTTCTCCTGATCCCCCGCCAGAATATTGGAGGCCATCTCACCTTTCAGGCATGCCGAAAGTATTATAAGGCCATCACAATGCTTGGCCAACAGCTCGTGGTCAATCCGCGGATGACGATAAAATCCGCTCAGATAGGCCTCGGTGGTGAGCTTTATGAGATTCTTATAGCCAGTTAGATTTTTGGCGAGGAGGACGAGGTGATTTGAATACCCCTCACGATCAAGGCGGCTCCCAGAAGCTACATAGGTCTCGATCCCGATTATGGGCTTGATTCCAACACTTTTCGCGGTGCGATAAAAATCAATCGCGCCGAATATATTCCCATGGTCGGTTATCGCCAGAGCAGGCATTCCCAGATTCTTCGCGGTTTCCGTGATCCTGTCTATTCGACAGGCGCCATCAAGTAAGCTGTATTGGCTATGAACGTGCAAATGAACGAATGTATTTTCCATATCACATTATTTCAAAGTGTATGATTGAATATAATCAAAATTGCCGAATGGACGCTATTATAATTGTGGCAAGCCTCCGATTAAAATGATCAATTGGACTCTGGATGAACCTGGTTTGATTGGCCTGCGAGCATCGTCCGGGCTTTCAAAAGAAAAGTCTTTACGAAATCGTTTCGATAATCAGGGTAAGTCCATTCCAACTCAATAAATCTGCGGTCACGAAAAAGCAAAGTAACCTCGGCATAAATTCCGTTTCCGAGATAAATGCGATGGGAGAAATTCTTGGTTGAAGCGAGGATTACTTTCGATAACTCCATATATCCAGGGTCTATATTTATTGAGCGACTCGCGGCTTCCGTAGATTTGATTGCCAGTTTCATTTCCAAATCATTCGTAAAATGCTTGATGGTAGATAATTCATCGGGGGAAATAAGCTTTGCAAATGAAATATACTTCCGCCAGAGACCTTCCCCCATCTCCTTTTTATAGTATTCAGTGAAAGTAAATCGGATCGCTTCGCTCTCGACATCAACGGGGCCAAATCGGGCTGTCAATGAATTCATTGCATTTCGAAGGACCAGCTCATCGGCATAGATAAAGCCGGCGAATAATTTTACCGGAGTCGGTTCGTGAATTTTACCCATTAGTCAGGGGGCAATTCTTGATGCAGATTCCGCAGATGTATTGGCCGAATGATTTATGATGCGCAAATTCCGTTAGTTTTTTGAAGCAGGCGTGATGATCGAAATCAGCGAGATCATCCTTGATCGCTCCAGCCGGGCAACTTTCAACGCAGATAAAACATTTGCCGCACCCAAAATCCAAAGGCATATCAACTCTAAGCGGTATGTCGGTCAATACTGATGCCAATCGAATCGCTGGCCCGAAATCAGGATTGACGATTAAATTATTGCGCCCACGCCATCCGATGCCTGCAAGTTTCGCCAAATCCTTGTGGGAAACATCGGCGGTTTGCTTTTCCCAATCGATAATGAAAGATGCCGCTACCGGAATCGAATTATTTCCCATATCATTAATCTTGCCGCTCAATTTGAAGGTTATGTTGTCAAGCAAGAAGTTGGCGGCGCGATAATGAGTTTTGTATATGTTCGTTGGGCGGTCTTCAATTGTCTCCACCACTGCTTTGGAAAGACGAACGGCTACCACTATGGCAAATGGAAGATGTGCCGCTTGATGGCGAATCTCTTCAGAGAATTTTTCATACTCCGATGCTATATTGGCAACTCCAAAAAGGTCTGCGCCCTGCTCTTTGGCAAAACTCTTGAGCGCATCGTAATTCTGCTGGGCCTGTGACATCTTGCCAAAATATGATGCTCGCCCTAAAATGTCAAGCAATCGCCTTGACAGTCAGTTCCGAAAAAGGACTTGTTGAAAATGCCGTTGTTTGTCCTCCTCCACATGTCATTCCCGCGAAAGCGGGAATCCCGGATATTGATGAATTGGGTTCCGTTTCCACGGAAGCGACCTGAGGATTTGCGGGCGGCAATAGAAACACGGCTTGACGTGCCCAAGACCACGGGTTTCAACCCGGGGATCATTACGAACCGGAATAATAGAAGGTTTTAACCTTCTACATGCAGTAGCGCAGACATTCCTGTCTGCGGTTCATAGTGGTGTCGGACAGGAATATCCGACCTACTGTGTGAGATTGAGTGCCCCACAGCTTGCTGTGGGATTTACTCGTGCCGTCAGGTCACTGCACCTGCATAAAATAATAAAGTTTGCTGGTCAGCGCTCCAGCGCTGACGCAGATTCAAAACCATTGGCGGTTAGCCCTCTTGGGCTGACGCAGATTCACCGTCACCGCGGGAGCAGTGACCAACAGAATCAAAAAGGAGTGTCGCTATGAAAAAGATGCTAATGCTATCAGTCTTATGCGGGATTGTTTTAGGTTCCACGACTCTGGTCGGAGCCGCTGCCGGGGATATTCAATGGACGCGGACTTATGGGGGCAGTAGTGAAAGCGGGGCTCGCTCCGTCCAACAGACTACCGATGGGGGATACATAATCGCCGGTTATACCTATTCCTTCGGCGCCGGCTCGGATGATTTCTATCTTGTGAAAACCGACTCCTCGGGCAATATGGAATGGGATCATCGGTATGGTGGGACCAATATTGACCAAGCATTTTCTGTTGTTCAGACAGCGGATGAGGGATATATAATGGCTGGCATAACGTGGTCATTTGGCGAAGGTAATACCGATTTTTATTTGATCAAAACGAACGAATATGGCGGTGCTCAATGGGGACGGACTTATGGAGGGCTAAATGGTGACGATGCCAAATCAGTTCTACAAACTGCTGACGGGGGTTTTATTGTAGCGGGATACCGTGTTATTCCAGGTTTTAGCCAATATCAATTCTATTTGGTAAGGACTAATGACATCGGAGACACTATTTGGACCCGAACCTATGGATGGCAATTTCGAAATGATCAAGCCTACTCAATAGAACTGACGAGCGACGGAGGCTTTATAGTTGCCGGAGTAACGGATAATAATAATGCTGATTTCTATGTCGTAAAAACCGATTCAGTGGGGGACACTCTATGGACGAGGACTTATGGTGGGGCTGGAATTGACGTAGCACGTTCTATCAATCAGACTAATGATGGGGGTTACTTAATTGGAGGTTATACAACGTCATATGGGGGGGGTGCCAATGATGTTTATTTAATAAAACTCAACTCCAACGGAGATACGATTTGGACAGGTACTTATGGGGGAACTGACAATGATTACGGATGTTCTGTTAAGGAAACTATGGACGGCGATTACATAGTTTCAGGCTATACCAGCTCGTTTGGGGCGGGCCTTAAAGATGCATATTTGTTAAAAATACATCCCAATGGCGATCTTAATTGGAGTCGGACCTATGGAGGCATTTATGATGACTATTGCTATTCAGTAGGGCAGACTAATGATTCCGGCTTCATCATAGCCGGTGCTACTGATACGCTTGGTGCTGGCGGATATGAGTTTTACTTGGTTAAGATAGAAGGGGATCAGTCTCCTCCTTCCTGCTGTGATGTGAACATGACTCCGGATACTTCCCCAGTAATCGTCCCCCCCGGGGGCAGTTTCGGTTTGGCCGGCAATGTGGGCAATCCGACTGCTGATCCGATTCAAACTGATGTTTGGATAGGAGTCATCTATAATAACATCTTCTACCAACTCTGGCTATTCGACAACATACCGCTCAATCCCGGTCAGTATTTGGCGGCCCATCTGAATCAGGCTGTTCCAAATTATGCTCCTCCGGGAACATATACTTATGTCGCATATTGCGGTGATCATAACACCAACAAGTGCGATTCATTCTCATTTCCTTTCACAGTTACTGGGGCCCGCATTGATAGCGGTGCTGATGAGTGGACTCTCGAAGGCGGCTGGAATAATGCCACGGTCCCTGCCGAGTACGAATTAGTCGGCAGTTACCCCAACCCCTTCAATGCTTCCACCACCATCGAATATCAATTGCCGTATGACTCCAATGTCAAGTTGGAGATTTTCAATCTCCGGGGACAGAAGGTGGCAACTTTAGTAGATGCAAATATATCCGCGGGCAATCATCAAGTTACCTGGGATGCTTCGCAATATTCCAGTGGGATATATTTCTATCGACTGGTGGTTGGGGAGAAAACGTTTGCCCAGCGGATGACGTTGTTGAAGTGATTCTCCCTCACCCTTAATCCCTCTCCCAGTGAATGGGAGAGGGAAATGTCAAGACCGCGCCCCGAAAACGGGGCTCAAGGGTCTTGACCTACGAATCTTCGGTTTATCCTTTCGTCCGAGGCACAAGGCCTCGGCTACCGGTTTTTGTAGGCGGTAAACCAGCCGACCGACCTTGTGACCTTCTCCCGTTCATCGGGAGAGGGTGGCTCCGCCGCAGGCGGAGGCAGGTGAGGGAACTGGAGGGACGCGTTTCATCGCGTCCCTTATCCCATCAGCCACGACGGAGCGTGGCCCTCCAAAATATATCATGAGTCTGGCGGTGCCCCACTCCGACTGGGGGCATGTTGAAAAAGTGGTTTCCGGATTTCCTCCACATGTCATTCCCGCGAAAGCGGGAATCTATCTCTTTGGTCAATATGGATTCCCACTTTCGTGGGAATGACAACTAAATAACTTTTCTTTGCCAAATATGGCTTTTCGACACCCTGCCTAAGCGGGGCTGTGGGATTTGTTTCACCTTCAGTAATTCTATTCACTTGACTTGCCTCCACCATAAAATTAAATTCTGAATTGTTGCTAATTGCGGAGAATTGCCTTTCGCAGTGACCTTGGACTTGTAAGATCTTAAATTGGTTTTCGCTGGAGGAGCTTTGATAAAAAGTAACCCCCTTGAGGGGAAGATTGCACTGGTTACCGGTGGCAGCAGAGGAATAGGCAAGGCGATTTCCCTACGGCTGGCGGAAATGGGAGCATCGGTCTGCATAAATTATTTCAAGAGGCGACAGGCAGGAGAGGAGACTCTGAAACTAATTCAAGACAATGGGGGAGAAGGGATGCTCCTTCGTGCCAATGTGGGCAATCAAACAAGCCTCCAGAAAATGTTCGAATCGGTTAAGGAAACCTATGGGAAACTCGACATATTCATCTCAAATGCCGCATTGGGAATGTTTGGCGGGATCAATGAGGTCGATGATAAGATGTGGAATCTCGCTATGGATGTTAATGCCAAAGCATTTCTGTATGGCACCCAGAAAGCCCTAGAACTGATGCCGGATGGCGGGAGAATTGTAGCCCTAACCAGCATTGGTTCGTCGCGCTATATCCCATCTTATGCTTCAATTGGCGCAAGCAAGGCGACAATTGAGTGCCTTATGAGATATATGGCAGTGGAGTTTAATCCCAGAAATATCACTTGCAACGCTGTTTCCGGTGGCTTTATCGATACCGATGCCCTAAGGAGCTTTCCCATTTACGATGAAATCTTGCAGGAAGTGATGCGCCGCTCGCATTCGAAGCGGCTGGGAACACCGGAGGATATCGCCGCCGTAGTATGCTTCCTATGCACGCCGGAATCGAGGTGGGTTACAGGCCAAGTGATAACTGTTGACGGTGGATTCACTCTGATGTAAGATAGATTGCAAGGTTTTCTCCAAAAAGCGCCTACACATAATTTTTCAAAAAATGGTTGCAAAAATGACAAATGATGGTATAAGCTTGGCTTCTGATAAAAAGTATGGAAAATATGGAGTCAAGATGCTTAGTCTTAGAGAATGCAAAGCCCGCGAGATACTCGATAGCCGTGGAAATCCTACTATAGAAGTAGAAGTTATACTCGAAAGCGGTCATTCTGGCCGTGCCGCGGTCCCATCTGGAGCATCGACGGGCGAACACGAAGCACTGGAATTACGTGATAAGGGGAAACGCCGCTATCTCGGCAAGGGTGTTTTAACAGCGGTAAAAAATGTTAAGAATGTCATAGCTCCCGAACTGGCCACATCGGGGATTGACATAAGCGATCAGGTGGCATTGGATAATTTTTTGGTGGCATTGGATGGCACCGAGGACAAGTCCAAACTGGGTGCCAATGCGATTTTGGGGGTTTCATTAGCGATTTGCAAGGCCGCCGCATCATATTCAGGTTTAGCGCTTTACAGATATATTGGCGGAGTCAATGCGGTAACTCTGCCAGTGCCAATGATGAATGTCATAAATGGGGGTTCTCACGCGGACAATAATGTTGACCTGCAGGAATTTATGATAGTGCCTGCTGGCGCTCCGAGCTTCTCCGAGGCCTTGCGATATGGGGTTGAAACTTTTCACAATCTCAAAAAAGTCTTATCATCCAAAGGATTGAATACGGCAGTGGGCGATGAAGGAGGGTTTGCGCCTGATTTGAAATCAAATGAAGAGGCGATTCAAGTAATTTTAGAAAGCATTGAAAAGGCTAAGTTTAAGCCGGGCAAAGACATCTATGTCGCTCTGGATCCGGCCTCTTCGGAATTCTATGAAAAGGAGACCGGGGTATATAATCTAAAATCAGAAAATAGGAAACTATCTCCATCAGAAATGGTGGATTATTATGCGAATTTGGGGAATAAATATCCGATAATTTCCATAGAAGATGGAATGGCCGAAGACGATTGGGACGGATGGGCGCAAATGACTCAACGGCTTGGTGATAAGATCCAATTAGTGGGAGATGACCTATTCGTGACCAATACCAACCGTCTTAAGGTGGGAATAGAAAAGAAGATAGCCAATTCGATTCTCATAAAACTTAATCAGATAGGGACACTGACCGAGACTCTAAATGCCATCAAAATGGCTCACAATGCCGGCTATACGGCAGTTATCAGCCATAGGTCTGGGGAGACGGAAGACACCACTATTGCCGATGTAGCGGTTGCCACCAACGCCGGTCAAATTAAGACAGGTTCGCTTTGTCGGACGGACAGGATATGCAAATATAATCAGTTGCTTCGAATAGAGGAACAATTGGGGGATTATGGCGTTTATCCAGGCGTAGAAGCATTTAGGCGAAAATAGAATCCGAGGCGGCATTGGCAACATTGAGGACTAATCGTCAATTGAAGAGGAAAAATCGAATAGTCGGGCCAAGCCTATCGGGCAAATTCCGATCAGCAGTTAAGAAATTTTATCTTATTGGCATCTTTTTGCTCTTGATAATGCTTTTTGCTGGCGGTGATTATGGATTTATTCGAATGTGGCAGTTGTCCGGCAGATTGGGAGAAATGAGAAATAAGGTTGACATTTTGCGTGTTAAGAATATCGATCTACATTCTGAGAAAAGCCTATTATCCGGCGATGATTCTTATAGGAAATCGATTGCGACCGAGAAATATGGGATGGTATCGAA
>PFXJ01000115.1:1523-6622 GCA_002791595.1 candidate division Zixibacteria bacterium CG_4_9_14_3_um_filter_46_8 | reverse complement strand
CTTTTTGCCTCCGAACATGGCCCAATCAGAATTTTTCTTTAGAAGAGTGTAATCATCCGCACGATATTCCAGTTTTAATTTGCTGCTGAATCCGAACCACTGCTGGGCCCAAAACCCCAGCCCTTCACGCTCAAATAAATCCCAATAATCCTCCTTGAGGAAGAAGGCCGCCAATGAGTTCTCTTCATCTCCAATAACCCACCTATCCGAATTATCAAACAGCCGATATATGTTTCCTCCAAAGTCCAAGGCATAGCGATTAAAGAGTTGTTGCTCAAATCCCAGATCATAATGCCATCTCTTCATCGCCATCGCATATCCAGTGCGCGCATGCAAGTCCGGGATTTGGTGAGACTTATCCTCAAAGTTTAATCCTTCTATGATATCCATCCCCGTCACCCGGTTGTATTTCAGTTCAAATCCAAACCCAAATCGCCTGTCTTTATCTAATCGGATTTTAGGTTCTTCTGTAAAAGATGCTCCTGCATGACGATCACCATCCACTTCGGCGCCTTCATTGACTTCTATGTCACCAGTGACTGCGATTACGTTCCCTCCAACGATTGCAGTCGAATCCAGAAACACATTACCAAAAACTGAAACCACATCCCCTTTTACCTTTCCATAGACCTCTACATCTCCAATAAGTGCTACGGCATTTCCTTCCACCAACTCACGGTCATCAATTAGAAGGTTGCCGGATAATTCCCATTTATCCAGAAGGGATTTTGTATATGTAATAGTCCCTTTCCCGCCCACATAGCGGGCCACATAAGATTTTATCTTCATCCGCCAGTTCGAATCGGCATCCTTTTCCAGAGTAATCGATTCCAATTTGTCGCGATCGACCTGCCGCCCATTCACAAACATTCCCTCTTCATTGATAACAATTTTATCGGATATCCTAATCTCACCCTGACCAAACTCGATATCCTCTGGTTTATATGTAAGCAATTCGGTATGACCCTGAGCATCCATAATTATGATTTGGAATTTGTCGGATTCCATCACAATTCTGATATTGGCCGCCTCGTCACTGCCAGCCATACCGCTTGAAAATGCCAGACAACAGACAATAATTATGGATTGGATAAGCGCCCCGATTCTCAATGACAAATTTCCCATAACATCTTCTCCATCATATAATCTTTTTCCGATACTCGTTTGATATACGGAAATAAAGAAGGTGCGGTTTCGTTCCAACCGATGCTTCCCGTCGGGGATAATATTCGGGATGGGGTGAGGATTAGTGTCGATTGATGGGAATGGACTGGAGTTGCTTTTTCAGAATTTCCAGACCCTCTTTGACCGTGAGCGGTTTAGTTTTCAGAAGCTCTTTGGCCTTGTCGATTTTAAGTCCCCCGTTTGATGGGCGTTTGGCGGCTTGCTGGAGGTCATCGGTCAACGCTGGCAGTATCAGGGAAGCATTGTATGAGAATACTTCCGATATCGTTTTTGCAAATTGGTAACGATCCAGATAATCGGCTCCGCCAAAATGGATAATTCCGCTAAATTTTATATCCAGAAGCTCCGCGATGGCATCGGCAAGATTATCTGCCAGGGTTGGGTTGTTGTTCTGATCTTTTACGACCTTGAGGGGTCTTCCCTCATGCAACCTTTTTTGCACCCAAGTGACAAAATTGGGACGGACACTGACTCCTGTTCCATATAAGACATTAGTCCGAACAATGATATAATCTTTCAATCCCTGAACGATGACGTCCTCTGCCAGCGATTTTGTCACTCCGTAATATCCCAATGGATTTTTCCTATCTTCCTCAGCGTAGGGGCCATCCTTGCCATCAAAAACATAATCGGTCGATAGCTGGACCAATTTTATTTTCTGGGCCGCACATATTTCCACCAGGTTCTCAACACTGCCGGTATTTACCATATAAGCCAGCGCCTTATTTTTCTCACTTCCATCTACGTCAGTATATCCGGCGCAATTGATTATCCACTCCGGTCGATACTGTTGAATGGCGGCATTCAATTGGTCTAAATCGGCCTGGTCCACAAGGCTGTAATCGAGTTTCAGGTTTTTGTCAGGAAATGCGTCCAAAAGGTCCAACCCGACCACAGATTGCTTTTGCAACGCCCCGACCAGCTTCTGACCGAGCAAACCACAGCATCCTGTGACAATTACCTTGCTCATATCTTCTCCCGCTCAAGATAATGTTTCTTGTAATATTCCTTATATTCTCCGCTACGGATCTTTCCCAACCATTCAGCATTGTTGACATACCAGCGAATGGTCTGCTTCAGTCCCTCCTCCAGATCAACTGTGGGCTCAAAACCAAATTCCCGTTTGATTTTGCCGGCATCAATGGCATAACGACGATCATGCCCCGGACGATCCTTGACGTGCATGATTAGTGTTTTCGGCCTCTTGAAATAGGCAAGGATAAACTCCGTTATCCACAGGTTTTCCCGTTCATTTCCCCCACCGATATTATAGACTTCGCCCGGTTTTCCTCGATGCAACACCATATCTATCGCCCGGCAATGGTCTTCCACATATATCCAGTCGCGGATATATTGGCCATCTCCGTAAACCGGAAGCGGTTTTTCCTCCATAGCGTTGGCAATGAACAAGGGAATTAGTTTTTCTGGAAACTGGTAGGGCCCATAATTATTGCTACATCGGGTTATCACCACCGGTAATCCCAGAGACCTATAATAACTCAATGATAGAAGGTCCGCGGCCGCTTTGGATGCCGAATATGGCGAGTTGGGTCGCAACGGCGTGGTTTCTGTGAAATATCCCGAAGCCCCTAGAGAACCATACACTTCGTCGGTTGAAATTTGAATAAATCGACCAACCTTGCATTTCATCGCCGCTTCCAGAAGCACCTGTGTTCCGACCACGTTTGTTACAATGAATACCGAGGCATCATCGAGCGAACGGTCCACATGCGATTCTGCCGCAAAGTTGATTATGGCATCAATCCCTGAGCCGACGACCTTGCTCACCGCATTCGAGTCGGCTATATCGCCCTGGATAAAATCGTAATTATCATTTTCGGCAATATCCGATAGGTTGTCCAGATTGCCGGCATAGGTTAATTTATCGAAATTGATGATGCGGTATTTGGGATATTTTCGCAGAATATGTTTTATGAAATTAGCGCCTATGAAACCGGCGCCGCCGGTGACCATTAATCTCATTATCCGTCCTTCCGGCTCCAATCGTAAGGTATCTCGTTTGTATGCGGAGGCAAACGGTATTCATCGGGGGTCTTATAATTATAAGGCTCCGTAGGGAAATTTATCACCATAGCCTCGGTCTCCGATATGCACTTAAAGCCATGCATCACCCCTTTTGGTATCTTGAGAATCGATGGGTTATGCACCCCCATAAAAAATTCATTGACCTTTCCCTTGGTCGGAGAATTATCGCGGCCATCGTAAAGCACCACTTTCATCATCCCCGCTACCACCACAAAATGGTCGTTCTGCAATCGATGGTAATGCCAGGCTTTGACTACTCCGGGATAAGCCGTGGTGATATATGCCTGCCCGAACCGTTCAAATATCTCATCGTCATTTCGAAGCATTTCCATCAACGACCCGCGCTCATCGGGTATCACTTTTAGTTTTTTGAATACTACCTGGTCTATTAGCTCCATATCACCATTCCAATTCTATTCATCATCAAAATCAATCCCAAATAAAAAGCTTCAATCCATCTTATTGGCGCCATATTTTTTAACAAAATTGTTGGTCTCCAGCAGAGCTTCTATCGATTCACCGGCATCAGCCCAATATCCATCCAGATAACTATAGCTCATCTGCCCCTTTTGAATGTAGGCATTGTTGACATCAGTGATTTCCAGCTCCCCTCTCTTGGACGGCTTCAGTGTTCTTACAATCTCAAAGACCGAGTTATCGTACATATAGATGCCGATCACCGCAAAATTGGTCTTGGGATTGTCCGGCTTCTCGACGATATTGCTGATCCGGTCGCCGTCAAGCTCCGCGATACCATACTCCCTCGGATTTTGCACTTCTTTGAGGAGGATCCTTGCCCCTGATTTCTGCCTCTCGAAGTCCAGCACTTGCTTCTTGATATTTTTCTCGATAATATTATCCCCCAACATTATCACTACCTTATCCCCGGCCGCAAAGTGCGCCGTCAGGCCCACGGCCTCCGCAATTCCCCCTTGACCTTGCTGATAAGTATAGTTCACATGCTTTAGCCCAAAGGCGCTGCCATTGCCCAGCAATCTCAGAAAATCACCGGCATTATTGCCCCCGCATACTATCATAATATCTTTAATTCCAGCGTTCACCAATGTCTTAATGGGATAAAAGATCATTGGCTTATCATAGACCGGAAGCAGATGTTTGTTGGTGATGGCAGTTAGCGGATTAAGCCTGGTGCCCAATCCGCCCGCAAGTATGATTCCCTTCATTAGTCCTCCAATACTTATGAATCCGGAATGATCAAACGCAATCCAATTGCGATCTGAAGATGGTAATCCAATGATGAGCAAATTTCATCCTGAGCAACTCCTCAATAAAAAGTATCCGCAATCGGCTTCTGGTTTTCTTGAGCAAGTCGCCGACTGACAATAATCCCACACCAATACCGAAAGGAGGCAATCTCTTTTTCGGTTCTGATATTATTAATCGCCACTTTTGGGATGTTTTTGAGATCCTTTTTGCGGTTCTTCTTCCCTCTTTTTCTCCGTGATGACTTCCGGCTCTTTCGAGGCCTCTTCCTCGCCCTCAACCACCGCTTCTTCAACCACCGCCGCCTTGGTTATGGTTGGCGGAACCAAGGTTACTATAGTGCTATCCGGCGAAGTGAGGATATTCACTCCTTGAATGTTTAAATCGCGCACATGGATAGAATCGCCGATCATCAGCAGTGAAACATCGACTTCTATGGAGTCCGGGATATGGTCTGCCCGACAGCTAATCTCCAACTGACGGGTAATGGCTTGGAGAATACCACCCTCCTTGATGCCGGCGGCTGTTCCCAAAAAGTGGAGGGGAACATCCAGATGAATCTCCTGGTCCACCGCTATTCCATAAAAATCGGCATGCAGAACCTTGTTGTCAATTGGGTCGTGCTGAACGTCGCGCAAAATCGC
>PFXJ01000115.1:0-1341 GCA_002791595.1 candidate division Zixibacteria bacterium CG_4_9_14_3_um_filter_46_8 | reverse complement strand
GGATGATTGCATCCCCTCGTTTGAACGCCTGAAAAAATATCAATGGGTGGATTATTTCTCGCCCAACGCGCATGAAAGATTGATCAAGTCTCTGCGCCTGCGGGCGGAGGTGTTGAAGATTGAAACTTTCGAAAATGTAGTTTCGCCTATTTCACAATCTAAGCCAGTTGCTCCCACACAAGATATTGACCCCGATCTTTATCGCTTTATTCAAATCCCCGCTACAGCCGAAGTTCCTTATTCATTTTATATTGGCAAATATCCTGTTACGAACGCACAGTATGAGCGTTTCTTGAATGCGCCTGATTATTCAGAACCAGCAATTTGGCGCGGGTTTTTAAAATTCAACGAAGATTGTATTCAGATTGGCCGTTGGCATGAAGAGGGCTGGGAGTGGTTTCAAGAAGAGATGAAAGATCCAAAGAAATTTCTTGATAAAAAACGAGTTATTCCTAAATATTGGAATGATCAAAACTTTGGTATTTCCAATCCTGAAAACCCTGTAGTGGGTATTACCTGGTATGAATCTAATGCATATTGCAATTGGTTGATGCGCCATTGGACTGAAGTAGCTGAAAGTAAGATAAATACCGGTTTACTTCCGCGATTGATCCGTTTACCATTGGAAACTGAATGGGTGGCTGCCGCAGGCGGAGAAACACCAAAAAACCGTTTTCCATGGGATGCGGCTGGAAAAGTAACCACTGATATAAAAGAGATTATGAAACGTGCAAATATTAGCGGAAGCAGTATTGGTCATACTACGCCAGTCAATGCTTATTTACGTGGAGCAAGTCCTTATAGCGTAATGGATATGGCTGGTAATGTTTGGGAATGGCAGGCGAATTGTCGTAACATGGAAGAAGGTCGGTTGGGTCTGCTCGGCGGCTCGTGGCTCTACGGTGGAGTTTTCGCCGGCGACGCGCTCGGCTTCCACTCGTTTATCCGGGAATACAACCTTGGTTTTCGTGTAGTGGCGTCCCTTCCCAGCGGGTGATCTTGAACTACACACCCGACCCCTCTCCCAAAGGGAGAGGGGAGTCGCCCTCCTAAGGCAGGAAATATATTTTAAATTCCGTGTCTATCTGTGTAATCCATCCAATCCGTGAAAGTATTTTCCTTGGGGTTTAAAAAGACGGTAAAATACCTACAACCAAGGAGAACGAATGACAGGTTTATCGGAATCCAAAGACAAACGGGTATTTAACAATATATTAGGAGCGATTGGGCATACCCCTCTCGTTCGGCTGGGACGCATCGCGCACGACCTGCCCTGTCCACTATATGCAAAACTGGAATTTATGAACCCCGGCGGCTCGATCAAGGACCGCGTCGGGGCGT
>PFXJ01000131.1:7023-7165 GCA_002791595.1 candidate division Zixibacteria bacterium CG_4_9_14_3_um_filter_46_8 | reverse complement strand
ATTACTCTTTCAGTTGAAGCAGCTCGTCGGGCACTGGTCAGGGCGCAAAATGTTGATCCCAAAGATATAGGAGCCATCTATATCGGTTCCGAATCTCATCCCTACGCCGTGAAATCATCCGGTGCAACAGTGGCCGAAGCTC
>PFXJ01000131.1:1544-6962 GCA_002791595.1 candidate division Zixibacteria bacterium CG_4_9_14_3_um_filter_46_8 | reverse complement strand
AGCAATGTTTGTGGCTTTGAGCCATATCGATTCCGGCTATATGAAGTATGCTTTGGCTATTGGCGGGGATACTTCCCAGGGAGCCCCATCCGATGCGCTGGAATTTTCAGCCGCTGCCGGAGCTGCCGCCTTTATTATGGGAAAAGAAAATCTGGTTGCCGAATGCCTATATACACATTCATTTATGACCGATACACCCGATTTCTGGCGCAGAGAAAATGAGTTTTATCCACAGCATGCCGGCCGCTACACTGGCGAGGAAGCTTACTTTGCTCATACGAGAGGGGCGACCAATGCTATCCTGAAAAAATCCGGGATGAAGCCGCAGGATTTTAAATATGCCGTCTTCCATCAGCCCAACGGCAAGTTCCCCCAGAGAGCCGCTTTTGAATTAGGCTTCACACAGAAACAGATTGATCCGGGCTGGCTGGCTCCCAGATTAGGAAACACCTATTCAGGCGCTTCACCGATTGGCTTGACTGGCATACTCGATATTGCCGAACCCGGCGATATGATTCTGATGTGCTCCTATGGATCTGGTTCTGGTTCCGATTCCTTTATTTGGAAAGCAACCGACCGTCTTAAAAAAGTACAGGATTTGACTGTCAAAACAGCCAAACTCCTTGATGAAAATTTAACCTACGTCGAATACGGCACCTATGCCAAATTCCGCCGCAAAATACGCAAAAATGCTTAGGAGGTTTTGAGAATGAGAACAGTTTGTGTTGTCGGCGCTGGCATGAGTACCTGGGGAGAGGTGTGGCGTAAATCCTTCCGCCAGCTCTTTGTTGATGCCGCTTTAGAAGCTATTGAAAAATCCGGGGTTGACCACCTCGAATCACTATATATCGGATGTATGTCCGGCGGGCTTTTTGTCCACCAGGAGCATCTTGGATCACTTATGGCTGACTATCTCGGTATGGCTGGAATTCCTGCTACCCGAGTAGAATCGGCCTGTGCCTCAGGCGGTCTTGCCGTCCGATCGGCTTATATTGAGGTAGCTTCAGGGATGTCTGATATTGTCATGGCCTCCGGTGTTGAAAAAATGACTGATTGTCATGGTGATGATGCCTCTGCTGCTTTAGCTACTGCCGCCGATCAGGAATATGAAGTATTCCATGGGGCTACATTCCCGGGCTTGTACGCTATGATGGCACACGCCCACATGGCCAAATATGGAACTACTCGCCAGATGCTGACCGCTATTTCGGTTAAGAATCATTTCAATGGTTCCATGAACCCGGTGGCTCAGTATCCCTTTAAAGTTAAACCGGAAACGGTTGAAAGTTCGGTAATGATTGCTGATCCCCTTCGTATTCTTGACTGCTCCCCTATCACCGATGGGGCTGCTGCAGTTATTCTGACTACCGAAGAGATCGCCAAAAAACTGGGCAAGCCTTATATTAAAATCATCGGAAGCGGCGCTGCGACCGATACGATTCAGTTGGCCCAACGGGCTGATATGACCACAATCAAAGCCGCCACTCTGGCCGCCGATAGAGCCTTGAGGATGGCTGGAAAAACACTCAAAGATGTTAATTTTGCCGAAGTGCACGATTGTTTCACGATTGCCGAATTGGTAATTCTGGAATCGATAGGATTGTATGCCCCCGGTAAAGCCGGTGCTGCTATCCTCGCTGGTGAAACTGCTCTTGACGGCAAGTTCCCGATCAACACTTCCGGTGGTTTAAAATCCAAGGGACATCCAGTCGGTGCTACTGGTGTGGCTCAGGTTGTCGAAGTTTACAAACAGTTAACCGGTCAAGCTGAAGGCGGCCGCCAATTGAAGAGCCGTCCGAAAATCGGTATGACTCAGAACATGGGCGGTTCCGGCGGATCATCGGTTGTTCATATTATGGAGGTGGCCTGATGTCTCAATTTAGTTCACGCAGCTGGAGAGAATACCCCCAGCGTTATCGGGGTGAAGCCTCCAAATTTACTAAAAGCGGTAAGACTTATTATCCGCCAAGAACAATCGATCCTGAGACCGGCGACAAGGAACAGACCCTGGTAAAACTGCCCGATACCGGAAAAGTTTTAACCTATACTGTTATCCGTGTTGCTCCGTATCAATGGGGAGATAATGCCCCTTATGGATTAGCCATTGTTGAATTGACCGATGGCACCCGTTTGATGGGACAGATGGCCGATGTGAATGTCGATGAAATTAAAATCGGGATGGAAGTGCGGGTTGAATTCCGTCGTATCCAAACCGAGGGACATTCCGGCATTATTAGCTACGGCCACAAATTCACTCCCAAATGGTGGTAGGTGGCATAGCCACTTTTATTAATCTGTTTGGGTATAGAAGTTGTATTGCTTTGTACTTGACCGGATGAGTAGCAGATTGATTACAACGATTTCTGACGCATTATTGATTAATATTTGTTAATTACTTAAAGCGTTAGTTAATAGAATTGTGATGGGCAGAACCATTTTCCATTTATCGGTTCTGCCTTTTTTAATTGGGTGATTTTTCTTGTGGATCCCTGTGATCTTGCCATATCAAACACACAAGGTGTGTATCAGGAGGGCAGGCCACCTGACTCAAACTGACAGCTCGGACATCGTGGAAGCTCCGGTTAAGGCTTCAAGTGCCACGCGGGCTATAAATTCGGCAGAAAACTTGCGTCTTTTGTTCATTTCGATAACCTCCAAAATAAAGCTCTTATCCACCTTAACACATTGTCCGATTTTCCGCATCAACCTCTATCTTCTTACTTACATTAGAAATCAACAAAACGATTGTAATGGCAAAAATCAGACAGGAAAATAATGGGGAGGTAAATTTTAAGAGATTAAAACCCAAAAAAATGCTAATCCCTAATAAATTTGATAGGATAAATAAAATTGCAATAATAATTACTAAGATTTGAAGTGTTTTAAATATGGAGTTGTTGCTCTTATTTTTCATATAAAGATTCCAGTAACTAAGAAGATAACTAACTAATAATAAATGTAAAGAAAATCTAATAGACTATTAATTAAAAAAGCGAAGGGTTTCGGAGCATCCTGGCCCGAAACCCTTCTTCTCTTTCATCCTTGAAAGGGATTAGCTGAATAGGAAATTAGTTATCGTTAGCTGCATCCGCTGGTGCTGCCGCAAGTGTCGCACTTGAGGCACGTACCATTACGAACCATTGTAAACTGCCCGCATTCCGTACACATATCTCCTTCGTATCCTTTGAGGCGGGCGGTCCGGATCTCCTGATGGAGTCGGTGTTCATCCTTTGTTCTCGAACTTGGTGCCGCTGCGACATATTCAAGCACCGCCTCCGGCTCCGGAGTGTCCTCTGCTGCAATCTGACTCCCCAACGGGTTACCATTTCCGTTACCTCCTTGGCTTATCTTCTTTCCATTACCATTTCCGTGGCTATTGCCATTTCCATCACTGCCGTTAAAATCAACTTTTAAATGATTGGTTCGGATATCATTGGGAGTACGGCTGGCATCAGTACCATGCTTAACCGGTTCCTCAAATTCATACTCAGTCGATTCATCCGAAGGATTCCCCATCGCGTCATGACGCAAATCTTCTTCGGATACATGAGCCAGATCGGTCCGGCTGAGATATGTAATAGCCAGCTCTCTGAAGATATAATCAATGATAGAAGTAGCCCTTTTAATGGAGCGGTTGCCGCGCACGAAGCCATTCGGTTCAAAACGACTGAACAAAAACGCCTCAACATATTCTTCGAGCGGAACACCATGCTGCAGCCCCAATGAAATGGCAATCGCAAATGAATTCATCAGGGAGCGGAAAGCAGCCCCTTCACGGTGCATATCGAGGAATATTTCACCAAGGGTGCCATCCGAATAATCACCGGTTCGCAAATATAATTTATGTCCGCCAACTTCAGCCTTCTGAGTATATCCACCGCGGCGGTTGGGTAGTTTGCGGCGTTTGGCGATATAGCGGTAGATAACTTTCTCAGCCATTTTTCCTGCAATGCTTTCAACTGTAAGTCCGTTATCTTTCTCGTCCTCTTCAAAAAGCATTGATGTCAATGGCTGGCTCAGTTTGGAACCATCGCGGTAAATGGCGATCGACTTATTCATCAGTTCCCAGGCAATACGGTAAGCTCTTTTAACATCATCGATAGAGGCTTCCGAGGGCATGTTAATAGTCTTGGAAATAGCCCCGGAAATAAATGGCTGAGCGGCAGCCATCATGGTAATATGTGATTCAAATTTGATGAAGCGCGTCCCTTTTTTCCCACAGCGATTAGCGCAATCAAAAATAGGCAGATGTTTTTTATCCAGATGCGGCGATCCTTCAAGGGTCATCGTACCGCAGCAATACTCATTAGCTAACTCAATCTGTTCATTAGTGAATCCCAATTCTTTTAGCAGATTGAATTCACAATCATCAATCGTATTTTGTGAAAATCCAAGAGTCTCTTTTAAGAAATCTTCCCCTAAGGAATATTTATTAAAAGCAAAAGTAATATCAAAAACATCTCCCAGAGATTTTTCAATATTATTAAGCTCTACATCGGTGAAACCTTTGGCTCTCAGTGATTCGTGATTTATGAATGGAGCCCTTTTTAATGTTTTATGTCCGGTTGCATATTTTATGATGTCATCGACCTGATCGCTGGTATAACCAAGTTTTGTTAACGCTATCGGTACTGATTTATTAATAATTTTAAAATATCCGCCGCCGGCCAATTTTTTAAATTTCACTAAAGCAAAATCTGGTTCGATGCCAGTAGTGTCACAATCCATTAATAGGCCGATAGTACCCGTGGGAGCAATAACTGAAACCTGAGCATTGCGGTAGCCGTTAATTTCCCCCATCTCAAGAGCTTGATCCCAAACTTTACGAGCCGCAGTTATGATTTCTTCAGGAACATAATTGGGGTTGATGCCATGCGGCTTTATTGTCAACCTCTCATAGTCTGATTTATCACTGTTATAAGCTGCTCTTCGATGATTGCGGATAACTCGCAGCATATGTTCGCGATTGTGGTAATAACCCGGGAATGGTCCCTGTTCTTTGGCCATCTCAGAAGATGTAACATAAGCCTGACCGGTTAATAAAGCAGTAATGGTTCCGCACCAGGAATATCCTTCGGGAGAATCATAGGGGATTCCAAGCCTCATCAACAGTGTCCCCATATTGGCGTAGCCAAGTCCCAGGGTACGGAATTCATAACTTCTCTGGGCAATTTTCTGTGAGGGGTAGGAAGCCATCAAAACGGAGATTTCCAAAACTATTGTCCAGACCCTTACAGCATGAAGAAAACCTTCTATATCAAATGTCCCCTCGGCACTTAAGAACTTGACAATATTGATAGAGGCCAGGTTACAGGCGGTATCATCGAGGAACATATATTCCGAGCAGGGATTGGAGCCATTGATGCGGCCATCTTCAGGGCAGGTATGCCATTCATTAATAGTCGTATCAAACTGCAC
>PFXJ01000131.1:687-1507 GCA_002791595.1 candidate division Zixibacteria bacterium CG_4_9_14_3_um_filter_46_8 | reverse complement strand
TTCTCCCAAAGTTCTGAGGCCGGTATAGATTTCATTATGGAACCATCCGTCCGGCTGGTCAACTCCCAATTTCCACCCTCTTTAAGTTTTTCAAAGAAGCTGTTGGGGATTCTCACGGAGTTATTGGAATTCTGTCCAGAAACGGTTAAGTAGGCTGCCCCTTCCCAGTTGGTATCAAGTTGAATGAATTCGATATCCTGAATATTCTGAGACAGCAGGTCGAGAATTTTTTTAATGTAAGTGGTCGGGACCGCATAATGGCGAGCGGTTTTTAACGCTTTTTTTAACGATATGTTTTTTTCAGGATTGGTTTCAAATACTGAATCACCGTTTTTACCTGAAATGCGGGCTGCTGATACAATTGACTTAAGTTGATCCCTGATAACTCTGGAACCGGCAACCATAGCTGCCACTTTTTGTTCTTCGATAACTTTCCAGGCAATAAATTCTTCAATATCGGGATGGTCCAGATTAAGCGTTACCATTTTGGCGGCTCGACGAGTTGTACCTCCGGATTTAATTGCTCCAGCCGCCCGATCGCCTATCCTCAGGAAAGACATAAGTCCGGATGAATTACCCCCACCGGATAGAGCTTCACCGCAGCCACGGATATTGGAAAAATTAGTACCTGTCCCGGAACCATACTTAAACAGACGAGCCTCACGAACCCATAGATCCATGATACCACCCTCATTCACCAGATCATCCTTTACTGATTGAATAAAACAGGCATGGGGCTGGGGGTGTTCGTAAGCATTGCTAGCCTGGCTTAAAGTATGCGTATCAGGATCGACATAATAATGTCCCTGGGGAACACCGC
>PFXJ01000131.1:0-573 GCA_002791595.1 candidate division Zixibacteria bacterium CG_4_9_14_3_um_filter_46_8 | reverse complement strand
CCGAAGAAAAATAACCGCCTTTCCACCCCCAATAAGCCCATGTTCCCGCCAAACGATCGAAGACTTGTTTTGCAGAAACCTCACAAGTGGTTTCTGTGGATTTAGCTTCATCCATGACATGGCGAGACAACCATGCAGGAACCCCCTCCTCGGGCAAAGCTTTTAAAGCTTTCGGTACACCCGCCTTGCGAAAATATTTTTGGGCAACGACATCACACGCAACTTGAGTCCAAGATGCAGGAACCTCAAAATCTTTTAAGCTAAAAACCACGGATCCGTCCGGATTTTTAATCTCACTTGTTGCTTTTCGAAAAGAGATCATGTCATATGGAGAAGAGCCGGACTCGGTAAAGTGGCGGGCGATTTTCATGGGGGAATTCCTCTAATTTAACTTAATTGTTTTTTTCTTTGAAAATCAACATATAGTATCAATAGTCGCGCATAGGGTACTCTATGTAGTTATTACACCTCTGATAGTGGGCAACTTAAACGACATCGTCAATAGGAAAAAATGATGAAAAACCCAGATTCTTCACTTGACAAAAAATCAGACCTTACAATTCTGGGACTTCT
>PFXJ01000077.1:26736-28668 GCA_002791595.1 candidate division Zixibacteria bacterium CG_4_9_14_3_um_filter_46_8 | reverse complement strand
CCTATCGGCTCCCGCACGTTGGATTTTTCTCTCGGCCTCCTCAGAATCTGCGCGGCAGGTGATAATCAATTGGCTGTTAAGATGCCTTGCCGATAACGCCAGATAGACATTATCAGCTTCCGAGGCGATAGTTGATACCAATCCTCGTGCGCGTTCAATCCCCGCCGCTTTCAGCACTTCATCTTCGGTGGCATTCCCTTCGATGAAAGTGAGGTCGGTTTTGGATAGTTCCCCGAGATGTTTATCGTCGATCTCCACTACCACAAATGGCACCTTACGAATATTAAATTCATTGCACACTTGCTTTCCGACACGTCCATATCCACAAATTATATAATGATCTGCCAATTTCTGAATCTGTTTTCCCATTTTTCTTTTCCCTAATAATTTATTCAATTGCCCTTCAACCACGAATTGCCCCAGGACCCCTAATGTATAAGCGGCTGATCCTACTCCGAAAACAATTAGTATCGTTGTGAATATCTTGCCATTGCTGCTTAATTGGTGGACTTCCCCGTATCCCACCGTGGAGAGGGTGATTATGGTCATATAGAATGCATCCAACAATTCCCATCCCTCAATAAGCCAGAATCCCACAGTCCCGAAAAAGACCACCCCCAAAATCAACATGACCAAGTTCTTGGTCTTTACAAATCGGCTTTTAAGCAGAGGTTTCTGCATCTCAGCACCCAATGCCAGACTCGATTAATTTTCGCCTTTCGGACCCAAAAGAAAGTCCCAACGCCCATTCCTTATCCCTCGCTTGAGACCTCCATCTGTCCTTTATGGAGATATGCATCAAATGCCTCCAAACTCCGAAATTCATACTGATAATTGAATGGCAATTTTGAGATAAAGCAACTGACATCATTATCCTCATCATATCCATATTCTCGGCACATTTTGGGGCGATGGGCATATATGGCGCAAGCATTATCATCAAGAAGTTTGGCGCATCCGGTGTGGAATTCAACGAACCAGGAACCGTCTTCGACAAAAACCGAGATATTATTATGGGCAAGATACCAGCGGATATATTGGCGATACTCTTCGGTGGTAGGCGCTTCGATCTCGATGGCGATTGAATGGCAACATTTGGCCCCACAATCCTGACAAGTTTCCTTGCTCAATATGCCATCCATCTTTAAGTTCAAACATCGACCATTGTCTATCCTTTATCGCACAATATATGGAGGCACATCTCTTCTGACAATTGTTTTAGCCCCAGCGGGCGTCTTTATTTTCAAATAAAAATTCCCCCTCCAACGGAGAATGCTCTTGAATCGCCGTCGGATGCGGAGAATTCAAACTGTCTTATGCCTACATTGTCAGTCTGACGCGGCCAGTCGATGCCAGGACATTTATAGTATATGTTACTACCGAATCGCTCCAGGCCGAAAATGACATCTGCCCACTCGAATTGGCGGTCCCGTCGGTGTTAAATATGACGCAATTATTTGGGAATGTGTTTGAAGTGATAGTGCTCCCTTGAATGGGGATCGGCGCTATTATCAACGAATCGATTCCTTCGCTGTAAGAGCCGCTTTGATCCGTGTCCTGAAACATCAGCAAAGCTTGTTGGTTTTCATCGAAGGTGATACCTGTCGGAACACCAGTGGAAATCGCTTCCGATCGCGCCGACCTTATGTATGCCATATTAGTTGATGTTTCGGTGCGCGCTTTCATCCGACCCACAAAGTCTAAAAATCGCGGCACTGCCATAGCGGAAAGGATGGCTACTAAGACGACAGTTATCATTATCTCCATCAAGGTTACGCCATCTTGCTTCCCCAGAACCCCAATTTTATTCATCTATGCCCCTTTCCAATTCCGATTCACTGTCACCCGGAAGTTCATTTCTTTTTCCGGCCGGATTTCGAGCCCAACTTTGAGACCAACCAGATACCCCCAACCGCGCAAGCCGCAATCACC
>PFXJ01000077.1:0-26691 GCA_002791595.1 candidate division Zixibacteria bacterium CG_4_9_14_3_um_filter_46_8 | reverse complement strand
GCGAAACGGGGAACTCCACCGGAGCTCACCAGGGCCACTCTATGGGGAGACGCTAACTCACCGGAGTGCGCCAGACGATTGGCCCCAAAAGTCGCTTCTAGATAATATTGAATCTCCTTGCCCTCCATCAGACCAGAGGGAATGGTCACCGCATAACGATCGGCGGCAATCTCCTTCATCGGAACATCCTTATATTGGTTCAGTGGATCTAACCTATAATGGGCTATCAGGAGCGCCCCCCGTGGAAGGTTTTTGACCGTGGCGCCGATGCCGAATTCAACTTTCTCCTTGGCTTCCAAAGGCACCATATGGGTGATCTTGACGCCCGGCAACTCCTCCTTCACTTCATTTATCACCGCCGGGTCGTCATAGCCAGCCGGCAGCGCTTCGGTAAAATTCTTAACCTCACTCTCATCTTCCGGGAAGAATAGAATCGCCTTGCTGGTTCCGACCAACACCACCGCCACTAATCCTATTGATAAAATTATTTTTGAGAACATAGCTTTCCCCTCTTTATTTATTCCTGCTCCCAGGCAACAGTGGCCACACCTTTTACCCGGGAAAGGTACATTGAATAATCCATCGCGCCGCTTCCCCATTTGGTTAGCCGTTCGTCATGATTCAAGGTTATCGCTGAACCATACACGATCATCGCCTCGTTGCGTGCCACCAGTGCCCCGTTGACATTGGAATTATTGTAAAAGCACCCCGCCAAGGCATGATTGGTATAAATAGTCCCATCAATCCGGCCAACTTTGCTGTCGGCGAACTTGGAGAATGTGTTTTCGCTGGAACTGGTGGGACAATTCAAGTAATTCGCCGGTATCCAGCTTGCCGCCAATTGGAAATTACTATAGGTATAGGCGCGGTCGTAACTGCCGTCTCCATCAACATCTTCGCCCGAGCCCGGCACAACAGTGAATCCGGATGGTATCGTTACCGCCCCAGAACTGATAGTCAGGTCCGCCTCGACTCTTTCCCCCGTGCTGTTATTTAACAATTCCACCGTCCAATATCCATCCCTCTCCTTGGACGATCCGCCGTATGGATTACTGCTCGAAGTCTGGTTTCCAAAAATCCCGTCAATTCCAACATCTTCACTGCCATCGTTGCGATAATCTCTAAGCCAGCCGCCCGGATTGGTGATATATCGGGTCCAAGTGCTCTTGGTGTAATCTGCCAGAACCACGTTCTCCCTGGTCTGAAAACTAACCAAATCCTTGCTGGCATTGGCTTCTATCCAATCATTGACTTCATCTGCATAATCGGCAGGGTCATCGACACCATATTCATAGACCGGCCTTGCGGACGGCGGGTTTGAATACTGAACCGTCCTGGCAATATATGTATTTCTGCCGACATAGAAGGCCCCCTGACCCTTAACATACCCTTTTATTACCAAATCGCCCCTGATTACCACCGGGCCATCGATGATAATGGGCTTTGAGGCGGTTCCTGATAATACCACATTCCCGTTCTCTCCGGTGCTGTCGCCCCAGGCGCCTCTGAAGAGAATTTCTGAATCTTGAAGCGTGCCGTTACCATTGGTGTCAATTCCGACCTTTCCGGCATTTCCGCCCAATTCCCCCCGCGCCAATTGCACATAATATGGATTCAGCTCCTGTACATTCCCATCGCTGTCAGCATCGCCGGGATCATTTAAGTTTGGCATTGGGATGGTAGCCGGATCCCACGCGCTGTTATCCACCCCGGCATAACTGTGACGGTTTTCCGCAAAGTAGGACATTCCCTCGTAACGCGATCCGCTGGATGGGAATGCATATCCTCCTGCAAAAACGCCTCCAGAATTGGCTATATCGCCATTAAATGGATTGAGTCCGGGATTGCCATTCCCCTCAAAATACCCGCTCAACACATCGAAATGCCCGTTGGCACGGACATTTCCATTAGCCGTTGCTCCTCCCGAAGGGAATCCCGCCCACCAACCAAAGTGATTTATGAAATAAGCATAATCGAATACTCCTGATGGCAATATCCCTACCCGGACAGTGGCGGTGATAGCTGTCCGCTCCGTATTATCCTCATAGTCGCCAATCGCAGTCACTTCCACGTCGCGACAATCGATAAAAGGCGCCGTGGTGCCCGGATCGGTTACACTTGCGATTTGAACGGTGTATCGGCAATTATTCCCCAGTGTTACTTCATCATAGAGGGTGGAATCGACAGCATCTTCCAGCCAGCTATACATATCGACCATAGGGGCTACATTTTCGTCCATGAAATTGGTGATAATATACTCATTGACAGCGCGTTCCAACCCTGCTTCCGCCACGTAAAATGTTTGCTTCGATCGCTTCTCATTTCCTGATATCCCTATGTCGGTATTTGAAGTCACTACCGCTGAAATACCAATGAGCGAAAGCAAAACCAGCACCGATAGAGTTACTACCAGCGCGCTTCCCCTCTGATTTACTATTGGATTTTTCACCATATATATCTCCTCCTAATGATAATTTTGTTAATCCTGTTCCCAAGCGACGGTGACTACCGCCTTGACCCGCGACAGGAATATCGAATAATCAGTCCCACCGCTTCCCCAGTTGGTCAGCCGCTCGTCATGATTCATCGTAATTTTGGTGCCATAAACAACCATAGATTCATTTCGGGCTACCAAAGAACCGTTGGTTTTGCCATTATCTGTGAAACAACCTGCCAAAGCGTGATTGGTATATACAACCCCATCAATGCCGGCGATATAGTTATCAGCAAATTCGGCAAAAGTATCAAGGTCCGGGGTGGTCGGGCAATTTAGAAAATTCGATGAGTTCCAGGACGCTGACAGTTCGAAATTGCTGTATTCGTATGGTTTATCATAATTACCGTCACCATCGACATCCTCCCCCGAGCCTGGAACAACCACGAAGTCCGACGGTATAGTGACGCTTCCAGAGCTTATGGCAAGATCTGCTCTTGCACGTTCGCCGGTGCTCGTATTTAGAAGGTCCACTGTCCAATAACCATCACGTTCCTTCGACGAACCACCATACGGATTGCTGCTTGAAGTCTGATTCCCAAACACGCCGTCAATTCCAACATCTTCACTGCCATCATTACGGTAATCTCTAAGCCATCCACCGCTGTCGGTTATATATCTCTTCCAAGTAGTTTGGGTGTAATCGGCCAAAACCACGCTCTCCCTCGTTTGGAAACTTACCAAGTCCTTGCCACTATTGGCATCGATCCAATCATTTACACGGTCGGAGTATTCTGCGGGCGTTTCACTCCCATAATTATAGGTTGGCCTTTCACTGGGGGCATTGGCATACTGAATTGTGCCGGCAACATACGTATTTCTGCCAACATAGAAAGCCCCCTGCCCCCCTATCTCACCCTTTATGACCAAATCACCGGAAACAACCACGGGGCCATCGATGATAATTGGCTTCGAACTTGTCCCCGATAATACTACATTCCCATTCTCACCGGTGCTATCTCCCCAGGCACCTGTGAACAAAACCTCCGAATCCTGAAGAATCCCATCGCCATTATTATCTATCCCCACTCGCCCTTCATCATTGCCCAGCTCTCCGCGGGCCAGCTGCTCATAATATGGATTAAGTTCCTGGACATCACCGTCATTATCTGCATCGGTTGGATCATTCAAATTGGGCATGGGGATCGTGGCTGGGTCCCATGTGTCGTTATCCACGCCGGCATAGCTGTGGCGGTTATCGGAATACTGCGCCATCCCCTGATAACGGGAGCCATTGGTGGGAAATACATATCCACCGGCATATACACCCCCCGAACTGGCTAAATTGCCGCTGAAGGGATTATACATCGGATTCCCATTACCGGTCATATAGCCGCTCAAGACATCGAAATGGCCATTGGCGCGAACATTCCCATTGGCTGTCGCTCCTCCCGATGGGAAACCTGCCCACCATCCAAAGTGATTGATAAAATAGGAATAATCGAAAATGCCGGATGGACCAATTCCCACCCTGACAGTTGCGGTTATGGTCGCCTTCTCAGAACGTTCGGAATATTCGCCGGTGCTAATGACGGCCACATCACGGCATACAATAAATGGAGAAGCCGTTCCGGGATCGGTAACATCGCCGATCTGGACCGAATATGCACAACCACTGCCGAAATTGACGGTATTGTATATAGTGGAATCGGAGGCATCATCCAACCAGCCAAATAAATCGATCATTGGCGCAATATTCTCATCCATAAAGTTGGTGATAATATACTCATTGACGGCGCGTTCCAACCCCGCCTCTGCCACATAAAACGCCTGCCTGGAACGCTTCTCATTCCCTGAAATCCCTATGTCGGTATTTGAAGTCACTACCGCTGAAATACCAATGAGCGAAAGCAAAACCAGCACCGATAGAGTTACTACCAATGCGCTTCCCCTCTGATTTGTAATTGAGCTTAACATAATCTATCTCCGTCTCCCCTCAGTCAAATCATCTTCACTACAAACTGATCGCCCTATAAGTATTATAATTCACCGAACGGGCTATCCCCTGTTTATCTGTCCAACTCACCGTCACCTGTATCCAATATAATCCGCCCGGCACACTGCCATCGGAATTGCTATCATCGATTCTGGTCTGACGAGTGAATTTGGTCTGGATATTATTAGTGGTCTCGATGAATGGTATCGCCGCAAAATTCGTCACCGTTTTCAAATTCTCGATATAGTCGGAAGCGATCATATTGGCCGCCGTCAATTCGTTGGCAAAACTGTTGCCGGACATCGATGTCACCATCATGGGCGCCATGCCCAACAGCCCGATGGTCAACAGTATGATCGCCACCAAAACTTCGATTATCGTAAATCCTTTTTCTTTGCTACCAATGTTGCGTCTCATTTCATCCCCCCGACTGCTATATATTCCTCAACTGGACTCTCATCGTGTAGGTGCGGCGGCGGTAATCATTCCCGGTCTTCTCGTCCACCTTGTTGGTGCGCGCCACTATGCTTATTTGCACAAGATTCGTTCCCATCGAGGTCACTTCAAAGCCTTCGATATCATCCGCAAAAATCTGCGGTGTCCCATTCACATCCTTCATGAAATTAGGATTGGCGGTATCGCTCTCATCAACATAATAAGTGATATTGTTGCTATGATGATTGATCGCCAAAGTGTCCGGCCCTCCGTTATTCGCGCCAATTGTGAATGCCGAAATGGAATCCGGCGTGCCGAAACCGCTCTGACGAAGATCAAAAGCGATCTCATCCAACGCCGCCCGCCCTCTTTGCTGCATATCCGAAACCTGCTCCTGAATAATAAACTGCTGATGCTGATTCAAATAGACATCCAGCGCCGCGAAGGTCACTACTCCCGCCAGTACCGATGCGATCAATAGTTCTATGAGCGTAAACCCAGATTCATTCTTTATTTGCAATTTCATTTGTTTGCTCCCGATTAATTCCACGATCCACAATCGCAAAGGATATGCCCTCCCTAACTTTACTAATTATTTTACCCTCGATTGATAACTGCTTGAATGATAATGGAATTGGGGCGGGCGGGATAATCCGCGCCTTACGATTTAGAATTCCGTACGGATAACTGGCCTAGGACAATGGGGAGAATCCCATATTTTAGCCCCCGGACTCCTACATCCACATTGATTTCAACCCGATGAAAAATTGCCCCCTTCTATAAAAATCCTTGCCTTAGAACAAGTAATGTTATAAATTTCTAATCGTCATAATTTGACAAGATGTAATGCGCCCATAGCTCAAATGGATAGAGCGTCTGACTACGGATCAGAAGGTTGGGGGTTCAACTCCTCCTGGGCGTATTTTTTTTGGAGCGCTGAAGCACAGATTTAGCCTTTGGCGGAGGCCGTCGCTCCCTCATTCCCATATTATCCCCATAAATTTCGTATTACATCAGCTTGACATTACTTATCCAAGAGAATATATTCACAAAGGAATCTGTGACGAACTGCACGGAAGCTAATTAGAAGCGATAATACAATAACCTTTGATTAGGAGTCGAAATGAAAGGTAATGCCAAAATACTCGCCACCCTCAATGCCCTGTTGATGGATGAGCTTACTGCTATCAATCAATATATGGTTCACTCTGAAATGTGCAACAATTGGGGCTACGGCAAGTTGCACGAGAAAATTGAGAAGCGCGCCATCGATGAAATGAAGCACGCCGAGAAACTCATAGCGCGGATCATCTTTTTTGAGGGGACACCGACAGTCAACAAACTCAAAGAAGTGCACATCGGTAAGGACGTTGCCGAGCAAATAAATAACGATTATGTCGGGGAGCAGGAAGCAGTTGCCGCTTATAATGCCGCCGTGGGCGAGGCCGCCGACCTCAACGATAATGGCACCCGCGAGATGTTGGAATCAATCTTAAAAGATGAAGAAGCCCATATCGATTGGCTGGAAGCGCAATTGGACCAAGTCGCCCAGATGGGGATACAGATTTATCTGAATGAACAGAGAAGCTGATTGGCCAGTGAAAGAGTGATCTTCAACCGTTATGGGTGGCGTGGTCAAAATCGAGTCGCGCAAAGCAATTCGATCTTGGCCACGTATTATGCAACAGCATCGAACATGGCCAAAATGCCCCGTTGAATCGGGGAATTTTGGCCATGCCACCCCAGTCTTCAAATAGTGATACTGCGAGGATTGAGGTGACGAAGCGATTTCTCATAGTCTTTCTTAAAATCATATAACCAGAAGTCAAAAGGCTAGCCAACGGTTATTCCCAAGAAATACGACCTTCCATCTTGTCGGGAATTGTAACTCAGGAGATTTACGAGCGTCGGCTGCATGGCATGGTCGGCCTCAATGTCCCCCTGATTTTCCACTACCTGGAATCGGAGTGTTCTTCTGATGCTCCTGTTGCTTGTCCTGCTTCTTTCTTGTTTTTTGTTCCTGATTGCTTTTCTTCTGTTTCTGACTCTTGTCCTTATCCTTTTTCCCGCCCTTGTCTCCCATTGTGTGACTCCCTTCCATCTGCCATTTACCCTCTCGCTTTGAGAGGCGCCGCTACACCGCGGATTCCCGGACTATTCATCTTCATTGTGCTCAAGGCTAACATATTATTATGCAACAGTATTTCACAATAGTATAGCCTACCAAATAATCTATGTCAACAAGAATCAAGGTAAACACTCAGGTCCCCGAGGTGCGCAGGGGTGTGGTCACCCTGTTTTTTCCGGTGGTATGCAGGACGCATATCCCACTTCACGGGCAATTTTAGCCAAGTACGTCCAGCCCACTTGGGCTTGACTCCTTAAAAATATGCGTCAAGACACGGACGTCTTGACCTACGGAACTCAATCCGCAGTCGGTTTGGTTTAGTCCATTTGTGCTTTCTGCAGGGCGCCGGAAAAATCGATATAAACCGCTTTCCACTCCGAGAATACGTCCAACGCCTGCTTGCCTGCTTCGCGATGGCCATTGCCGGTGGATTTCGTGCCGCCGAATGGCAATGAAATTTCTGCTCCGATGGTCGGCGCATTCACATAGAATATGCCGGTATAGACATCGCGCATGGCAACGAATGCCTTATTGACATCTCTGGTATAAATAGACGATGATAAGCCATAGATCACATTATTAAGCTTGCTGATCCCATCTTCCAGTGAATCACAAGTAGTAATGGAAGTAACCGAGCCGAAAATTTCCTCTTGGAAGATGCGCATTTTTTCGGTCACATCGCCGAATAATGTCGGCTGAGTGAACCATCCATAATTGTGGTCTCCGCCGGTAACTCTTCCACCGCCGCAAAGAAGCTTGGCGCCCTCTTTCTTGCCGATTTCCATATACTCAAGGACAGTGTTCATCTGGGATTCCGAAACTGCCGGTCCAACATCTATGGATTCGTCCAGACCATTGCCGACTTTCAGCTTCTTGGCGCGCTCCACAAATCTCTCGGTGAATTTCTTGACGATATCCTTATGCGCTATAATTCTGCTAGTGGCGGTGCAACGTTGGCCTGTGGTTCCGAATGCTCCCCAAAGAGCGCCCTCGATTGCCAAATCCAAATCGGCGTCATCCATCACTAATTGGCCGTTCTTGCCGCCCATCTCCAACATACAATGCTTGAAATCTGGAGCGCAGGCCGAGCTGATTCGGCTGCCGATTTCGGTCGAGCCGGTGAAACTGACCAATTTAACCCGTTTATCGTGCATTAATGGCTCGCCGACTCCGCCGCCAGTGCCGGTTACCATATTGACCACACCCGCGGGGATTCCGCATTCTTCGAAAACTTCCATAAAATGGACAACAGATAGCGGAGTATAGGTAGCCGGTTTTATCACCACAGTATTGCCGCAAATTAAGGCGGGGAATATTTTCCATGATGGAATAGCAATCGGGAAATTCCAGGGAGTAATCATGGCGCAAACGCCCATAGGCTGACGGATTGACATCTGGAATTTATTGCGCAATTCCGATGGTGTGGTGTCGCCGAACAATCGCCGTCCTTCACCTGCCATATAGAAACCCATATCGATGGCCTCTTGTGTATCGCCGCGAGTTTCCTTGATAACCTTCCCCATCTCACGAGTCATATCGCGCGAAATTTCTTCTTTGCGTTCCATAAGCCGCTGGGCCACTTTGAACATAAGTTCACCGCGCTTAGGAGCGGGAACCAGCCGCCATTTTTTATATGCGGATTCCGCAGCGGAGATAGCGGAATCGACATCTTTGGCATTTGATTTTTGGAATAGACCTATAAGCTCCCGATCATCCGCCGGATTGCGATTTTCGTATGTGTGCCCTGAGACCGAATCTACCCATTCGCCATTGATGAAATTTTTGTAAACTTTTGCCTTATCCAATATTATCCTCCTTAACGTACTAAAATAAAAGGAACATTTCACAAACCATGCCTTAATTTCAGCCCAAAATAGCGATTTCGGCGCAGGAAGCAAGTGAAAAAGGTAGGCAGAGGAAGGCCGAATACCCTTAGAACCGGCACCAATAAGGTCGATTGGAAATCTAATGATGCGATTCCCATAATGCTGGAAGGGCTCCACTGAACCAGCCGGAGAAGGTCCGGCCGAGAAAGCCAAGCGGAAAGGAGTTGGGACAGTCAGAAAGGAGACAAAAAGGGATGTTTAACGCCACGCATGAGCCTATGCCAGCGCGCCACTGCCTCGCCGCGGTGTTCCATGCGCTTGTTCGGTGTTCATCAATTTGCGAAGTCCAGGAGTTGAGCCAAACGCGGTTCATCGATTCTATAATCAGCAATCGACTTTAGGGCTTCATTTGAGGAGCACAGCGATACTCCAATACCTGCTATCCGAACCATACATATGTCGTTCTCGCTATCGCCCACCGCCACAACGCTTCGCAAATCAATATTGTGCGCTACCGTTGCATGAAGCAAAGCATTGCTTTTACAGAAATTGTGATTACAGCGGCTTGTGTCAGACCGGCAGAAATAGGAAGGCACTTTGACTTCGCCTGTTACAATACTCTGGGAAAACTCAAGTTCATTCGCCATTACGAAATCTGCACCTATCTTGATCTTGATGTGGTTGGCGATACAGTCATAGCTGTCTGTTATTATGCCCACAACATATCCGCGTTCCTTCAACACTTTTGTTACATGTGCGGCATCATCGACGAGCGGGATAGCGTCGGCAACCGAAAGAAGATCTGCAATGTTTTTGTCCTTGAGTAGTTTTGCAATATGTTTTGTTATCAGGTAGGAGTCCTGGTTCCTTGTGACGATGTCGATTAGGTCTTTGTGAAATCCGAAGGACTTCGCAGCCAATTCAATAAAGCGGCCTTGAAGCAGAGTATTATCCATATCAAAGACAGCCATTTTACGGAGCTGTCGGATAGTGTCACGGATGGCATCATCCATGTAGTCGCGAATAACTGATATGGTTTCCAAGTCATCAAGACTGGTGCGCGACAACTTCATGGCTCTGGCCAGAATAGCTCGCGAAACTTCTTTTGACATTCGCGTCAATTGGTGCCAGGGCTTCATATTATGTACAATTTCACCAATTTCAACTTCAATGATCCTTGCCCCCAGAAGGTGCATGTCGATGAGAAGGGCGATGTCTACACCATAGTCGTCCTCGAAAGAAACCTTTTGAAGAAATGTGCGGCGCCCAGCAATAATGCCACCCAATGGCTGTGCAAATTGAGATAAATCGGGGAATAAGAGGCTCAATAGAGGTCTTGCGACCAATTCCGTCACTCGTCCGGCCTCGCGGGAAAATCTCGCCTTTACGAAGTCGGCCTGTTCATTGACGAGAGGCTCCGTGAGGATGTTGATGGCGTCAGCGTTAAGTTTCCCCAAATCCGCATCCAGATAAACAACAATTTCCTGAGATGAGACGAGAAGGCCATCGCGCATTGATGCGCCTTTGCCGATTTTAGTGCTAGTGATAACGGTTGCTCCCGCCAGTTTAGCCTCACTCACCGTATTGTCGAAAGACTTGTCATCAACCACAATCACTTCCGTTACACGGGGGTTTGCCTTCGCGATCGTGACGACTGATCCTATGGTCTTCTCCTCGTTTATAGCCGGGATGATGACGCTAATCATTATCTTCCATATCTTCCATTTCTTTCCACCAAACGCCGCAAAATAGCGATTTCGGCGCAGGAAGCAAGTGAAAAAGGTAGGCAGAGGAAGGCAGAATGGGATTAGAACGAGCGTAACCAAGAATGGTGGCTCCAGTCTCGCAGATAGCACTCTGGACTGATGCTTTAATTTTTTGATTCTTGATTCCGCCTTCGCGTCTCCGCAGCTTTCTTGCCCGCCAACCTCCATTTGCGCTTGAGCGCCGCCTTCTGCCCCGCATCCTTCATACGAACCGCCCAATTGACTGCTTTAGGACGATCACGCATCTGAATAATTATTTCCATGGAAATGAGGTCAAGGTCATACATCTTGTGGCAATTGGGGCACAGAATGACCAGGTTGCTAACCTGGTTGTTGTGACGGTTTCGATCGATGTGGGCAACCTCAAGTACAGCGGGAATACCAAATCCGCAGTGTGCACAAACTGGATCATATTGTTCGAAGGCCAGTTTGCGGTAATTGATTCGTTTGGGCTTTTCAGCCACTTGAGTATTCACGTTGAGTTGTTCGCACCCATCGGGTAACCCACAGCTTGCTGTGGGAGATTCTATTTTCCGCATATAAGAAACCCACTCCACCCGGTAACCCACCCCGCTTGGGCGGGGCTGTGGGGAACTGCTTGGGGTATGTATTCCAATTCCCATTAAATAAAGAGAACCGTTTCTTTTGTGCAAAACATTTGATTGCAGAAAAGTCATCCCATTATCGATAGTCATTTCTTTCTCTCCTTCTCCCATTAATTGGGAGAAGGAGTCGAAGGATGAGGGAGCTTATGGGGGTGTACGCAAATCCGTCCGCACTCCCATTTCCTGCCCCGATATCGAATATAATCGAAAAAATAATTCTCTTTGTGAAACCCAATAGTTAAATTATAATAGTATGAATCTATGGAAATTAGGAGTCGGGTAGCATGGAACCATTGATGGAATTTGAAATCCCAGTTGATCAGCTTCGCTGGAGATGTCGGGCTGAAAGTGAAGATATTTGTTCTACGGGCGATATCGAACCATGCGGGGAGATTATCGGGCAGGAAAGGGCTCTTGATGCCATAAAGCTTGGCCTTCAAATTCAACAGCCCGGTTATAACGTATTCGTGGTAGGTTACACCGGCACCGGCCGCACCACCACTATCAAGAAGATGCTGGAGGAGTTGGAGCTTGAGGATGGCAAAGTGCTCAAAGATCTTTGCTATGTGAATAATTTTGAAAATCCGGACAGGCCAAGGTCGCTTCAGTTTCCAGCGGGACAGGGAGCCAAATTCCGCCGCGAGATGAAAAGGATTGTGGAACATCTTCGCGAAACCATTCCCGGGATGATGGAATCCGATGAACTTCGCAGCCGCCGCAAAATGATAATCGAGGAATTCGAGGAAAAGCAGAAGGATCTAATCCGAAATTTCGAAAAAGGGGTCAAGGAGAAAGATTTTGCTATGACCCAGGTGCAGATGGGCCAGATGATTCGACCGGATGTCAATCCCATCATAAGTGGAAAGCCCACCCCCCTGGCAGAGCTGGAAGCTAAAACCGAAGCTGGTGAATTCCCAAAGGAAAGATATGACCTTATCAAGGCTACTTATGATGAGCTGTCCGAGGATATGGTGCAGGTTTTCAAGCAAACCCGCGAGAATCAAAAACTGCTCAGCGACCGTTTGGAGCGGCTCCATAAAGATGCCATCAGCCCCGTAGTCTCCGAAAACATTACCGCCCTCAGGACTGAGTTCACCGCCACTGGCCTTGATGATTACCTTTCGGAAGTGCAAGAAAGCATTATCAAAAACCTCGATAGATTCCAGCGCCGGGATGAATCCCAGGACCAGGAAGATTCAACCTCCCAACCCAATCCATCAGACCAATTCTTTGAATATTCCGTGAACCTTCTGGTCGATAATGGAAAAGCCACGACCAAGCCGATCATTACAGAAATTAATCCTAATTTTAAGAACATCTTCGGTTCCATTGAACGAGTGGTTGACCGTCAGGGCTTTGGACGGACCGACTTCACTCGCATAAAACCCGGAGCCTTGCATTGTGCTAACGGCGGTTACTTGGTGCTTGATGCTTATGATACTCTGATTGAACCCGGGGTTTGGCAGGGGCTCAAGAGAACCTTGCGTTCCGGAAAATTTGAAATCCAAGCTTACGATCCCTACTTTATGTCCGGCAGCAGCGCCTTAAAGCCCGAACCGGTCGAGCTCGACCTCAAGGTTATACTGATCGGGATGCCCGAGATCTATAACCTGCTATTTAATCTCGATACCGATTTCACCAAAGTCTTCAAAGTGAAAGCGAATTTCGACACCGTGATGGACCGCAGTAAGGATAATATTTTCCGATATAACGCCTTCGCCAGCAAAATGGTCGAGGAACATCATCTGCTCCCATTCGATAAAGATGGCATTGCCGCTCTGATCGAATATGGAATGAGACTGGCAGGCCGTCAGGATAAACTATCCACCAGATTTAATCTCATCACTGATGTTATGCGCGAGGCCAGCTATTGGGCACAACAAGATGGCTCCGGAAGCGTTCGAGAAAAACACGTCGATAACGCGATCGATCAGTGGATTCGCCGGGTATCGCTGGTGGAAGACAAAATTGGTGAAATGATCGAGCAGGGCATCATTCTGATCGACAGCGATGGAACCGCAATTGGCCAGATTAATGGCCTATCGGTTTACAGCGTCGGCGAATACAGCTTCGGCAAACCAACCCGCATCACCGCCAAAACCTCAATGGGGACTAAGGGTATAATCAATGTTGAAAAGGAAGCCCAGCTTTCCGGCGCCACCCACAGCAAAGGAGTCCTGATTATCAGCGGTTACCTTCAAAGCAAATTCGCCCAAAAACGCCCGCTCTCGATGAATGCCAACTTATGTTTTGAGCAATCCTACGGAGGAGTTGATGGCGATAGCGCTTCTTCCACCGAAATTTATGCCATCCTTTCGTCTCTGGCAGAAGTTCCTATTCGCCAGGATATAGCTGTTACCGGCAGTGTCAATCAGAATGGCGTCATCCAAGCCATTGGCGGCGTAAATCAAAAGATAGAAGGATTTTTCGGTGTCTGTAAAGATAGAGGATTTACCGGTAGCCAAGCCGTTATGATTCCGGAATCAAATAAATCCGATTTGATGCTCCGTAAAGAAGTAATCAAAACTGTGGAAGAAGGTAAATTCCATATTTATGCGGTCAAGACAATTGAAGAAGGGATCAAGATCCTTACCGGAATGGAAGCCGGTGTAATGCAAGCGGATGGAAGCTATCCCAATGGAACATTATTTAATCTGGCAGAAGCAAAACTGGAAAAGTATGCAGAGGCCTATCGAAAATATACAGCCTCTGCTAATGATGCAAAATAAGCCACAATTTATGCCAATCCTAAAATTAGGTGCTGCCGTCCTTGAATTTACATGTCAAATTGAGATTAATGTAAGGAATTTAATCCTGCCCGATTCTGCCGATAATTATGTTCAGATGATAATAAACGTCACTTAATGTGAAGGGGGCAAAATATGAAAACGGCCAAAGAAACTGATAAATTTCGCGTCTGTAGCCTGTGCAATCGCGAATGGAAAGATAGGGAGAGTTTTATTAATGATATTCTTCTGTATCTAAATGGATATCAAGCCAATTTCGATCAGCTCGAACTTGGGTGGTTTCTATTCACGCACCACGAGGAGAGTTGCGGCTCCACCCTTGCGATACCGGCTGGCAAATTCTTTGATTTATACAAAGGGGAAAAATATACCGAGCGAAAAACGGGTTCCGAAGATTGCCCCGGGTATTGCTTCGAAGAGACGAATCTGGAACGTTGCCCCACCAAATGCGCCTGCGCTTTTGTGAGGGAAATTTTGGTCGCCTTGCGGAAAATGAAGGAAGCCCAAAATCCCGCCCCCCAAAAGAGTTAGCTTAGTCCCATTCTGCATCCAAATTCATCAGGGATTCTGCACCGCATCGGCGATAATGTCACCTATCTCGGTAGTGGATAAGCCGCGAGAGGCAGACAAATCGGGAATCTTGCCGCCATTCAAGCATCGCTGGATAGCGGAGTTTATTAATTCGGCTCCAATTCGCTCGCCCAAATAGTCGAGCATCATCGCCACTGCAGAAATCGCCGCAATTGGGATAGCTTTGTTTTGTCCTTTATATTTGGGTGCGGAGCCATGTATCGGTTCAAACATCGAGACTTTGCCGGGGTGGATATTTCCTGAGGCGGCCACACCCATTCCGCCCTGAAGCATTGCGCCCAAATCGGTTATGATGTCTCCAAAAATATTATTAGCTACCAGAACATCGAAATCTTCCGGGTTTTTTATCATCCACATACAGCAGGCATCAACATAAGCATGGTCTTTTTCAATATCAGGATACTCTTCGCCCACTTCCGCAAAAGTGCGCGTCCAGATATCCATCGCCCGGATGGCATTAGCCTTGTCAACCAGAGTCAGTTTCTTTCTTCCATCCCGTTTCCTTGCCAACTCAAATGCATATCTCACAGCACGTTCCACGCCCCGCCGTGTGAAAATCATTTGTGCTAAAGCCACTTCATCTTGAGTGCCCTTCTTAAAAATACCTCCCAGGTTGGTATAGAGGTCTTCGGTATTTTCGCGAACCACGACAAAATCGATATCCTTGGCAAGCTTATTCTTTAAGGGGACCAGATGATCGGCATACGGATTAATGGGACGTAAATTTATGTATAAATCCAGCTTGAATCGGATGCTGGAAATTATGCCATGCTCCACTAACCCGGGCTCGCATCTTGGATCACCGAGTGCTCCGAGATAAATGGCATCGAATGTTTTCAATTCAGCCAGAGCCGCCTCCGGTAAAAGCTCGCCGGTTTCCAAATAATGATCCGAACCATACGGAAATTCTTTGGTTAGAAAGTTGAATCCGATGGCTTCGGATGCCGCCCGCAATACTTTCAACCCTTCCCTGATTACCTCCGGACCTATGCCATCGCCCCCGATTACCGCGATTTTATGATTTTTCTTCTCTACCATCATCCTTCTGAATTCCTATTGTCCAAATTATCTCAAAGTGCCGATAGCTCGCTCCAATAATGTAATCCTGCGTCCATGTGCGATATCATTACTAATTAGACATAAATTTACTTTTCGTCAAGTATATTCTGAATTTATCATTCCGATCTCTTCCCCTATTAGTGGTGTGGCATCAAAACATTTGCCCTGCAAGGGATTTTGCCTTAATATTATTGCCTGATTCATTTGATATTTGCGCGTACCCGAAAAGAAACGATATGTTAAAAAAAATACTAATCGCCAACCGTGGCGAAATAGCGGTCCGCATAGCTTCCGCCTGCCGGCAATTGGGGATTTTGTCCGTGGGAATCTTTTCCGAGCCAGATAGGACCTCCAAACATATTCAGCATACCGATGAAGCCTACTTAATCGGCCCTGCGGCTCCATTGGCAAGCTATCTCAACATCGATAAAATCATCCAAACCGCCAAAGATGCCGGCTGTGATGCCATCCATCCCGGCTATGGTTTTCTTGCCGAAAATGCCGGCTTCGCTAGAAGCTGTGAAAACGCCGGAATTGTTTTTATTGGGCCGCATTCCGAAAGCATCCGTCTTCTGGGCTCCAAAATTGAATCACGTCGGTTAGCGGCACAAGCCGGCGCCCCCATAATTCCGGGAATGGAAATTATTCCAGGGGATCTGGACAATAGCCGTCAGGCGGCTCTTAAAATCGGCTATCCAATTCTCGTCAAAGCCTCTGCTGGTGGTGGTGGAAAAGGGATGCGCATTGTGGATGATGAAGGCGGGTTATCAGAAGCTTTGAGTTCTGCGTCTCGTGAAGCGCTTTCGGCTTTCGGTGATGGAACCGTTTATATCGAAAAATTATTAAAAAAACCGCGCCATGTTGAAATCCAGATTTTGGCTGACTCCACGGGCAATACGATTTATCTTTTTGAACGGGAATGCTCAATTCAGCGCCGTCACCAGAAGATAGTCGAAGAGACACCATCACCGGCGCTCAATTCTGAGCTTCGCCGCAAAATGGGCGAGGCGGCGGTGAAAATCGCCAAAGCCGCCCATTATCTTAACGCCGGAACTGTTGAATTCCTTCTGGATGAGGATAGAATCTTTTACTTTCTGGAAGTCAACACCCGCATCCAGGTAGAGCATCCGATTACTGAAATGGTTACCGGAATCGATCTGGTCGCCCATCAGATCGAAATAGCCGCAGGCGCAAAACTCCACTTTAGACAGGAAGACCTGCGGCAACGGGGTCATGCGGTGGAATGCCGCATTTATGCCGAGGACCCCGCCAACAATTTCTTTCCCGCCTCAGGGAAAATCCTGCTCTACTCGGAACCGTCCGGCCCCGGCCTGCGATGCGATTCGGGAATCTATTCGGGATACGAAGTTACCGTGCATTATGATCCCATCCTTTCAAAATTGATTGCTTATGGGGAGAACCGCAATCAGGCCCTGGACCGAATGTCGAATGCACTCAATGATTATGTGCTTCTGGGAATCCGCAATAATATCCATTTCCTGGGCGAAGTAATTAATCACCCAGAATTTCGCCGCGGAAATACCGACACCGCTTTTCTGTCGAGACACTTCCCGGAATATTCGCTTTTTGCAAGCAATAGCACGAAGCTAAACTACGCTATGGCCGCCGCGGCTTATCATAGCGGAAAGTCCGCCGCGGATATTAGTAACAAAATTGTAGGCGAAGAGCATCCGACTCCATGGAATACGCTTGGCTATTACCGGATGTTCTAAAAGGAATTATTGTCTGCATTGAATTGCGGTAGCCGAAGGCTCGTCCTTCGGTATCCTGTCTCATTCTTAGGATAGACATATATGGAACTGATCTACAATTCTGAAAAAATCATTGCCGAAATCAGCAAGAGTGAGAATGGATATCGTTTGAGTGCGATGAATGGTAATCTTGATTTTGACATCCAGGTTCTATCTGCCGGCATCTATTCGCTGATGGTGGGAAATAAATCGCTCAAGGCCTATATTGCTGGAAATGGCGACACATTATTTGTGCATATCGATGGCGAAACCTTTGAATTCGGTCTCCCCAAAGACGATAGCGACCTTCGTGCAGGCGCCGACTCGGCAACCAGCGCCGATGATTATCTCATTTTGCCGCCAATGCCCAGCAAAGTCGTGAAAATACTGGTAGAAAGAGGTCAAAAGGTTGCTGTGGGGACAAACCTGGTGATCCTGGAATCGATGAAGATGGAGAATTTGATAAAATCGAAAGTAGATGCGATCGTCGAGGCGGTCAACTTTTCCGCAGGCGATTTGGTCGATACCGGACAGGTGATCATCCAGATGATTCCCCCGACCAAATCCGCAACCTCTTGATATGGCCTTATGAAGGGTTGGGCTCGGGCATTTCCATTTGTAGAATTATGTTGACTTGCGGTGTATACGAATGTTAGTTTGCTTTTCAAAGGTCGTATTCGCATAAGTGATGCAATGGAGCCTAGTGTAGGTGTAGCTGTCGCCTTTCAGCATTTAATTCGTTGGGCAAAAGTCAGCTATAAAATCATAATTATCGTTTTGAAGTGGTGGTGTCTATGGTCGATTTCAATTTTCCTCAATGCCAGAAATGCTCGATTGGGCAATTACTGCCCCTCTCTGATTATGGGCGCGACGGCGCACCGATTACTTACAAGGCTTGGGTATGCTCAAATCCCGATTGCGGATTTTCAGTACGGATCGATAATGGGGAGGTTTCTTTCGGAAAGACGATCAATCAATCGTCCAAGTAAGTTTGGTTTACTCCTTCGGCGCTGGGGAAACCAGACCGCCGCGCCGATTAGATATTAAGGGCCCTGAATGCTTCAGATAGGCAAAAGACTACTCCATAACCTGCCGCTCAAAATCGGGGCTCTCTTCTTTGCCGCTCTTTTGTGGTTTCACACCGTTACCGACAAGACCTACGAGTACAATTTCGAAATAGTTAACTCGAGTGTGAAGTTACCTTCCGGGTATCGCCTCGAGGATTCCGAAATTCCAACGATTATGGTGAAGCTCAATGGCAAGGGAAAGGGATTGTTGGAATGTTTCGACAAGAAAAGTCTCACTCTTGATGTCGATTTGACTGGGTATCACGCCGGCAGTTTCGAGTATCCGGTCGATGCCTCCCGCATTATCCTCCCCAAAAGCGGCAACATCCTCGTAGCGGAGGTCATCTTCCCCAAATTCATAAGGCTGAAATTAGTCAAGAATACTTAGCCGTCATTCCCACGCCTGAAGCGGGGACGGATGAGGATGCAACCCCATAAGTTCCCTCATCCTCCGACTCCTTCTCCCAATTAATGGGAGAAGCAGAGAAAGAAAAGAATTTTCTTGACATTGCTTATTTTATTCCATATTGTTATTTACAAAATTGGCCTTTTAATCCGGCACGGTGAGGCTGGCAAGGGTTGCGCAGAGTGAAGTATATAATCTAAATCGAATTCCGTTCCCACTATCAGGAGCGGTTTTTTTTACCCCGAGAATTGGTGAGAGTGATGAGTGAGAAGAAAAAACTAATTGAGGTGATGGACGGCCCGTCTCTTACCAGAACCATCACACGCATCGCGCACGAGATCATCGAGCGCAACCGTGGCGCAGAGGATATGGCGGTCATCGGTGTGCGCACCCGTGGCGCCCTTCTGGCCGAAAGGCTGGTGGCCACGATCGAAGAGATCGAAAAAATCTCTCTTCCTCTTGGCCTTCTGGACATTACCCTTTATCGCGATGATGTCCACACGAGGCTGGAACAGCCCATTGTTCAAAAAACCGAAATCATCTTCCGCGTCAGCAACAAAGTTGTCATCTTAGTCGATGACGTGCTTTTCACGGGAAGAACTGCACGCGCCGCTCTGGATGCCATCATTGATTTTGGAAGGCCGAAATGCATTCAATTTGCAGTGTTAATCGATCGTGGCCACCGTGAGCTTCCCATACGCGCCGATTATGTCGGCAAGAACATCCCCACTTCGTTCAATGAACGAGTAGTGGTTAAAATGCAGGAGCAGGATGAAGTTGATGGGGTTTACATTGAAAAACCAGTGGAGGAATAATGACATTAAAGAGAGGCCATCTCCTTGACCTCGAAAGTCTAACTGCTGAAGAAATCACTTTGATACTGGATACCGCGCGATCATTTCGCGAAGTCATCGATCGGGATATCAAGAAGGTTCCTACTTTGCGTGGCATCACCGTAGTGAACCTTTTTTTTGAGCCTTCGACTCGCACCCGCATCTCGTTCGAACTTGCCGAAAAGCGGTTGTCCGCCGACACAATCAATTTTTCCAAAGCTACATCATCGGTTCAGAAGGGGGAATCACTGAAAGATACCATTCAGAACATTGAAGCGATGCGGACTGATATGGTAGTCATCCGACACTCTTCGCCCGGCGCCGCCTATTTCCTCACTCAGTGCTGCAATTCCAAAGTAATCAATGCCGGAGATGGGGCTCATTCCCATCCTACTCAGGGATTGCTGGACCTTTTTACGATAAGAGAAAAATATAATATCATAAAGGGGTTGAGAGTGCTGATCATCGGCGATATCAAGCACAGCCGGGTGGCCCGCTCCAATATATGGGGCTTTCGGAAACTGGGCGCCCAGGTTGCCATCTGTGGGCCTTCTACTCTTCTCCCCTACGAAGTCGAGAAAATGGGAGTGGATGTTTTCACCGATCTCGATGAAGCTCTGGAAGGAATCGATGTCCTCAATATCCTCCGCATCCAGACCGAAAGGCAGGATGCCGGCTATTTCCCGACTTTGCGCGAATACACTGAGCTTTATGGCATTAATTCCGAGCGGCTCAAGCGCCTCAATGTCGGTTTTACCATTATGCATCCGGGCCCGATGAACCGCGGAGTCGAAATCACTGTCGATGTGGCCGAATCCACGGACTCGGTAATTCTCGAGCAAGTTACCAATGGGGTAGCTATCCGGATGGCGGCGCTTTATTTATTAATGGCAAACGAGCCCATCCCCTCCAGAGAAGGAGTATTATCGTGATGGCCGAATTAATCATAACAGGAAACAGGGTGATCGACCCCTACAATGGCTATTCGGGACCTGGTACTATTCATATTTCCGGCGAATCGATCGAAAGATTCGATCCGGAATTCATCAGCGACCTCGGCGAATTTGAAAATAACGTCAGGCTGATAAATGCGGGCGATAAAATAGTTTCTCCCGGCCTTATAGATATGCATGTTCACCTGCGCGAGCCGGGGCGTGAGGATGAAGAAACTATCATCAGTGGTTGCGAAGCGGCGGCCGCCGGCGGTTTCACCGCCATTTGCTGTATGCCCAACACCCGTCCCGTCATTGACTCGCAGGAAGTGGTTCGCTTCATTCGCAGTCGGGCGCAGTACGCCGCCGCCCGGGTCTTTGTCATCGGCGCTATCTCCAGGGGCATCGCCGGCCAGCAACTCGCCGAGATAGGCGACATGGTCGATGCGGGCATAGTGGCCATCACCGATGACGGCAAAAGCGTGATGGATGCTCAATTGATGCGTAATGGGATGGAATATGCCAAGATGTTCGGCATACCGGTTATTTCCCACGCCGAAGATATGAACCTCTCCAGGGGCGGGAAAGTCAATGAAGGCTACCAGGCCACTGTGCTGGGCATCAAAGGCATTCCGTCCGTCGCGGAGGATATCATTGTAGCCAGAGACATCTATCTTTCCAAGTTTACCGGCACTCCTTTGCATATTGCCCATATTTCGACCGAAGGCTCAGTGAAATTGGTTCGTCAGGCCAAGGAAGAGGGCTTAAGAATCACGGCGGAAGCCACTCCTCACCATTTTACCCTGACTGATGACCTGCTCAAAACGTTCAATACCAACCTGATCGTGAATCCGCCTATCAGGACGCAAAGAGATATTGATGCAGTCAAGGAAGGTCTGAGAGATGGCACCATAGATTGTATCGCCTCCGATCATGCCCCCCATTCTCCGGAGGAAAAGGATGTCGAGTTTATGGAAGCCCCCTTTGGAATGATCGGTTTGGAAACATCGCTGGGACTGTCGCTCACCAACTTGGTCCACACCGGCCTCCTACCTATCGAGACATTATTAAAGAAGATGACTGCACAGCCCGCCAAAATCCTTAGCCTTCCCTATCAAGGATTCAAATCGGGCGCTCCTGCTGACATCACCATCATCGACCTCAATCTCGAATGGAAGGTTGATAAGGCCGAATTCAAAAGCAAATCCCGCAACTCACCCTTCATCGGTTATGAATTGAAAGGGAAAGCAGTTTATACCATCTGCAAAGGGGAAGTAGTATATGCCGAAAGCCATATTACTTGATTGAGTTAGCTTAAAGATGGGAAAGCTCAATATATTTGAAGGGCATTTAGAAATAATTTGTTATGCGTGTATCCCAATAGAGGCAACCCATTTTGTGACTATTATCTGCCGCATTTTTTATACACAAACCAATTAGTGAATATTCTATTGTATATAAGCTCGTTTGCGCCTCAATTTCCTCGGGCATTTTGAACATAAATTCATTGATTTATTGCCCTTTCGCAGGTGACATTTATTTTTTAATCGAACTCTGACCAAGGGATTGAAGTATATAAGAGTATGGCCAAGTTCATATTACATAGCGATTACAAACCTGATGGTGATCAACCCAATGCCATTCGAGAACTTACGGAAGGGCTAAAACGAGGCGATAAGTTTCAGACCCTTCTGGGGGTTACCGGCTCTGGAAAGACCTTTACGATGGCAAATGCCATTGCCAACTATGGTAAGCCAACGTTGGTAATTTCCCATAATAAGACGCTTGCCGCACAATTATATGGCGAGCTTAAAGGTTTTTTCCCGGAGAATGCGGTTGAATTTTTTATCAGCTATTACGACTATTATCAGCCTGAAGCTTATCTTCCGTCCACCGACACTTATATCGAAAAAGACACTTCCATAAACGAAGATATCGATCGCCTTCGCCTGCGGGCAACTTCCTCGCTGATGGAGCGTGACGATGTCATTATCATAGCCTCTGTGTCCTGTATCTATGGGCTTGGTTCTCCCTCAGATTGGCAAGAAATGATGATTGTTCTGGAGGCCGGCGCGGAGATCGAGCGCAATCAGCTCCTGCGCCGATTGGTCGAGATTCATTATTCCCGGAATGATATTGAATTTGGACGCGGTGCGTTCCGGGTAAGAGGAGATGTTGTTGAAATCCATCCCGCCTACGAGGAGACAGCCATCCGCATCGAGTTGTTTGGCGATACCATTGATCGCATTTCCACGATTGACATACTGACTGGAGAAGTGTTAAGCGAAAAGAAGAAGGTGGGCATTTTCCCCGCCAAGCATTTCGTCACCACCCGCGCTAATCTCGAGCGCGCCATCGAATTTATCGAAGCTGAACTGGAAGAAAGGCTGTCATATTTCCGAGAGCAAAATATGCTCCTTGAAGCCCAACGTCTGGCATCAAGGACCAAGTACGACATTGAGATGATGACTGAAATCGGTTATTGCACAGGAATCGAAAATTATAGCCGTCATTTGTCTGCAAGAAGAGAAGGTGAACGTCCTTATACCCTCATTGATTTTTTCCCCAAAGAATTCCTGACCATTATTGATGAGTCCCATCAGACCATCCCTCAAATCAGGGGAATGTATAACGGCGACCGTTCCCGCAAAGAAACATTGGTCCGATTTGGTTTTCGCCTTCCCTCGGCGCTGGATAATCGCCCGCTGTTTTTCGACGAATTTGAATCACTACAACATCAGATTATATTCGTTTCCGCCACTCCCGGCGATTTCGAGATGGGAAAATCCAATGGAGTGATTGTCGAGCAAATCATTAGGCCAACCGGCTTGTTGGATCCAGCCATCACTGTCAAACCTTCCAGCAATCAAGTCGATGACCTTGTGGCCCAGATAAGGACACGTGTCGCTTCCAAAGAGCGGGTCCTGGTTACCACTTTGACCAAAAGGATGGCCGAAGACCTCTCCGACTATCTGGCTAAACTCGGCATCAGGGTTAAATACCTCCATTCCGAGATTGATGCTATCGATCGGGTCGAAATCCTCCGCGGCCTCCGTTTAGCGGAATTCGATGTCCTCGTGGGCATCAACCTTCTCCGCGAGGGTTTGGATCTGCCTGAAGTTTCCCTGGTGGCCATTCTCGATGCCGACAAGGAAGGTTTTCTACGCTCGGAGCGCTCGCTTATCCAAACCGCCGGACGAGCCGCCAGAAACCTTTCTGGCGAAGTTGTCCTCTACGCCGATAAGATTACCGACTCCATCCGCAAAACCATCCAGGAAACCGAACGGCGCCGCCAACTGCAACAGGAATACAACGAGAAGCACAACATTACACCGCAGACTATTTTCAAGACCCGGCAGGAAATATTAAGGGCCACTACCTTTGCAGATTCTAAAACCATAAAAGAGGATGAATTTGTCGATTTTAGAAAATATGAAAGCTACTCTTCTGCCGAAAAATTGCTTATATTGCAGGAGGAAATGGAAAATGCCGCCAACAACCTCGAGTTCGAAAAGGCGGCGGCTATTCGTGATGAAGTGTCGCGTTTGAAAAAGCTCAAATCGGTAAAATAAAATGAGATACCTGATTATTTTCGCACTTCTGGCGGCATCACTCACTTCCTGCAACGAGAATCCTACCTATGTCCCTTATGACGACCGCACCGCGATAGTCGATATCGTTGCCAAGGACTATCCAAACCTTTTTCAGACCTTGGTGGTCAATGCCGATGTTCCCGACACCACATTACATCTTACATCAGGAAGCTACAAGCCGCTTTTCTATTGGCGTGAAATAATCGACCACGGCAGAAAATATGACATAAATGCCATCTACCCGGATAGTTTGGGAATAGTCCCTTACGCCACAGTAACCGTTACCGAATCTATCAGGATAAATTTCCATGTAATTGCCAGCGACACTACCGCTATCCCGGACTCCATCGTTAGGATTGTCAAGCCGGCGACAGAATTGATTCGAGTCGCCGCCAGGATGGAACAGTGGGGAAATCAATACGACGCTCGAAACGGCTGGCTGCTCCAGAAAGCTTCCCCTGTCTTTGGCTCCTCCACTATACTTCCCTATGGCATATTGAAGGTGACATTATCATCTCTCAGCATCGGAGAAAAACTATATTCATCTTCTGATTACCTTCGACTCGACTCGCTGAACCAAATTCCCATAGTCCGCAAGAACGAAACCATCAACGTTACCGTCCAGGTAAGCGATCCTTCGGATATCATCACTTTCCACATCGGCAAGGATGTTTTCGCCCAGACATCACCAACCCCGATCGATTCGAACAGATTCCAGGCAATCCTGGTGTCGCCGGACCAAGTGGGCTATTTTCACATCACCATCGATTTGATTGATGATGTTGCCATTCCCGATACTGCCAATTATCAATTCCAGCGGTGGTCCCTTCCACTCCACATCTTGAATAATTAACCACGATGAGGGTGAATGTCGTCCGAAATATTGATCCCAGAATTTTCCTGAATTCAAATCACTTTTCGCCAAAATCGCGATTCCCCGGGAACCGTTTTTATTATCCGAAAGTTTTCTTATCAGAACTAACATTGGCTTAAAATCAAGCCTGAATGCGGCATACAGAGCTACCGCACTACAGGGGAAGGCTGAATGCTTGGTAGCGCAGACATTCCCGTCTGTGATTTATGGTGGTGCCGGACAGGAATGTCCGGCCTACCATTCCCAGAGGGCCTCTGTGCCCGCCCTTTTTTGTTCCAATTCGTAGGGATTGTGTAAAAATTCGTTTTAGAATGAAATCATGTCATTACTATTCTGATGCTGTAATGACACATCACTTTACGCCACTATCCTTCACGTTGTATTCAATCATAATCAAGAGACTTGATTTGCTTGCTCTCCTTGGTTTAGTGCAAGCCTCCCCGTATCACCAATTAGCAGGCCATCAAATAATGGCGATTACAGTATTATTATATGTGGGTAGTATTATTTCGGCGTCAAAGCGCAAAAAACACTTGACAACACTGGTTAAAGGATTATATTTAAATACTATTAAGTATGGCGTAAAATAGTTATTCCGAATTACTCTTCTTCTACTATAAGGTTCGAAAGCAATTAGGAGAAATCATAAGCCTTGATTTTCAAGCCCAGCTAACAATGGCTGTTGGTTTGACAGCGATCAAGAGATCTTACTCCGCACAAGCTAATTGTGAAGGCTTTGTGAACATTAACTCTTAATAGAAGGAGGTTATTATGAAACACATCGGCGCAACAGTGCTGGTGGTTTGACACGCCCTGGGTCAACATTGTCTTCGCCGAGCTACCATTCGTTGAAAAAACCTTGCGAAAAAAGGTCTCGATGTCATTCACAATTCTAAATGATGGAGTTTAAGAATTATGTCAAAAATTATTCTAACTTTATTGCTTGCCTCGCTATTTCTTTGCAGTAGTGCTTTTGCGGTTAGCTTAAGTAGCAAAGCCCCGTCAAATCAATCCAGCACTCCTATTAGTCCCACTCCAGTCGGCACTGGCATCACCGTTGTATGCCCTCCTGGGGGGATACTTGAAGGCGAGCCGGATTGCTATGTCGGATATGTCGATCACTACAACGGCGGTTGCAACAGCTCTCCGTTTGTATTCCAGCCCATCGCCAGCGGCGACACGATTTGCGGCACCTCTGGTGTGTTCGGCAACTATCGTGACACCGATTGGTACACGATTGATGTGACCGAGAACTGCGATCTGAGCTGGTGCGGCGTGGCTGATTTCGGTCTATTGCTGTTCATCATCGATGCCGGTTCTGGCAGCTGCTCGGATTATAGCATCCTGACTTATGGCATTGCTAATCCAGGCGAGACTATATGTCTTAGCTGGGCGGTCACTCCGGGCACCTATTGGCTTTGGGCTGGCCCATCCGCTTGGGATCCGAACTGGCCATGTCCGATCGACTACGTAGCTTGGGTAGATGGTTGTGTTCCTGTGCCGCCGACCTGCACTGAAGTAAGCATGGTTCCGGACACTTATCCGATCTTTGTTCCGCCCGGCGGAACTTTCGGGTACACCGGTTATCTCAATAACCCTCTGCCTGATCCAGTTGCGCATGACGTCTGGGTGGGAGTCAACTATCAGA
>PFXJ01000031.1:33145-48540 GCA_002791595.1 candidate division Zixibacteria bacterium CG_4_9_14_3_um_filter_46_8 | reverse complement strand
ACTTGATCGGCTGGACGGCCTGATATTAAGGCGACGCGAAATTGCCTCCAGATACACTAGAGCCTTGAGTAATTATAACTGGCTGGAAACGCCGCTAAACAATGAGAACATGTATAATACATTCCAATCATATATGGTTAAGCTTCTTCCCAACGCGCCCATTAAAAGGGATCAATTAATGCGCGAATTGCTCAAAGCCGGTATCTCGACCAGGAGAGGTTTCCTAAGCTGTCATCGCGAAAGATATTATCGCCTGATGTTTCCCAGCCTTAATCTGCCTCATAGTGAGTACTGCACCGATAATTGCATCATCCTGCCTCTTTATCCGGCGATGAGTTATCAGGAGCAAAAATTCGTGATAGACACAATTAGGAGAGTTGCTGATGAAGCTACTGCTGATACACCCGCCCTCGCGAGAAGTGTACGATAAATTCGAGCGAAAAGCAATTGACCGCATGCCTATAGGGTTGGCCTACGTTGCCGCCATCGGCGAGCAGGAAAAGCATCAAGTCGAGGTCTTGGATGCGGAAGCTATGCGCTTGTCGTTGACCGAAATTGGGTCCGCAATCGATAGCTTTCGTCCGGAAGTTATCGGGGTTACCTGTACCACTCCGCTTTTCCCAATATCCGCGAAGATTGTGGAAATGTCGAAGGAGCAAATGCCGCAAACCGTGACTATTTTGGGCGGGCCGCATATCAACGCCCTTCCCAGAGAAGCGCTGATGCAATGCGGCGCGGCGGATTTTGTGATTTTCGGAGAGGGAGAGCAGACCTTTGCGGCTTTGCTGAAGCATATCAGTAAGCGCGCCAAGCCCAGCGCTGTTCCGGGCATCGGTTATCGTGATGGCCAGGGGATCATTCTGAATAGTCCCGCCAGCGCGATCGAAAACCTCGATACGATACCATTTCCAGCTCGTAATAAATTCCCCTTGAATAAATATTATGACCCGGACCGATATGAGGATGCATATACTCTGATGGTAACCAGCCGCGGCTGTCCGTACAATTGCATCTTCTGCGGATCATCCGCAACTTGGGGAAGAAAAGTAAGATTTCGTTCCGCCACGAATGTTCTTGATGAAATCGAGCAGGTGATCAGGGAGTTTGGTATCAGCAATATCACCTTTTGCGACGATACTTTCACATTGGGCAGAAGACGGGTTCTGGAGATCTGCAATGGCATAATCGAGCGTGGTTACAATATAAAATTTCTATGCAGTTCCCGTATCAATACCATAGATGAAGATAGATTGGAGGCTTTGGCAGGGGCCGGATGCACCGAGATATCTTTTGGAGTGGAATCAGGCGATCCCGAGATTCTCAAGACAATATGCAAGAATATAGAACTTGATCAAGTAAAGGCCGCATTCGAGATGGTAAAGAGTTTTGGCATTCGGGTTCATTCCAGTTATATAATTGGTAATCCAGGTGATACAGATGAGACTATAAGAAAAACAATCGAATTCGCCATCGATTCCGGTACGGATGCCGCCCAATTCTCTATCTCAACCCCGTATCCAGGGACACCCTTATGGTCGATGGCCATACAGCAAAATAAACTGAAAAGCAGAGACTATTCGGAATTTAAATGGTATTATTCTGTGGTTGCGAATTTATCGAAGGTTAGCGATGATGATTTAATAAATTATCAACGCAATGCTTATAGCCAATTTGAAGAATCAAGAAAGAAGATGTCTCACAATAAATCATTATCATGCCAGCTAAGGCACTAATATGAAAGTCTCCGATCCAGGCATACGCAGCACGGCAATGGCATTGATGGAGGGAGGCAATTATCGTGAGGCGGAAACCCTTCTGAAACCTATGATTAGGGAGTTTCCCCAGGATGCCTCGGCCGCTTGTTTATTGGCGGAATGCTATGCGCAATTTCCGAATTTGGAAGGAGCAGAATTCTGGTATCGGCGCGCACTCTCACTTCAACCTTACAATCCTGAATACTCCATCCGATATAATCGATTTCGCATCGGTAATTTGCAGGCGTTGCCGAATGACCGCCCGAAGTATCTCCTTGGGCCAATCATGGGTGCGGCCTATTCATTTGCGAATTTTGCGGATTGCGTATTTTTCGGAGGGCCATCATCAAGCCATCATTTCTCGGAGGTGGAAGCATCGACTGGAGAAAATATTGAGTCGATTTTGGGTAAATGCCCCAACGGATTTGTCCCCGACAAAATTATATGTTTGCTTCCCGAGTATTATTCGCCTCCCGCGAATATCGAAAAGTGCGGCATTCAAACCATAGGCATTTATACAGATTTGCCGGCCCATTCAGAAATGATAGCTTTGACGGCCCCATTGTTCAATATATGCCTGACCCAGGGATTTACGCAGGGGCCACAGATGCTGATCAAGCTGGGCGCTAAAGGCGCCGGCACCGGATTCTTCATTGGCGACGACCCTTTATTTTGGGTTGATAGAAATCGAAAGCGGGATATAGATATTCTGTTTCTGTCAACTTTCTCCTTGCCCTTTATCTATAATGACCGTAACGAACTAATTTTGAAAATACTTTCGCTTTCTTCTAAATATAAGGTGGTAATTGGGAGCGAGAACCAGTCAAACTCAGCCGATCTATCATCACGCGCCAAAATAATAATAAATTGCTCTCATTCCGGGCGGTTAGCCTCGGAGATGATTGCGCGCCGCATTTTTGAAAGCATGAGCAGTGGGGCGCTTTCTTTTGCAGAAGATAATATCGAAGTAGTCAAGAAATTCTATCAGGACAAATCCGAGATTGTCTTGTATAACAAAAATAGCATAGTTATGCTGCTTGATAATTATCTTAACAGCGATGACGAACGGCGGCGAATTGCGGATGCCGGGAAATGCAAAACAATTGCCCGTCACACTTATGCAGGCAACATAAAGGCGATATGTCATCTCCTTGAGGCTGATAGCGGATTGATCTCCTCTCCTGAAATCAAGCAGATCCCGCGAGCAGCAAACCTTCTCAGAAGAGGGACTGCATTATTCCAATCGCTTCAGCCCAAGAAATGGGATGCCCTAGCCAGCCTATTCAGCGAAGCGGCTGAGCAAGATCCAAATTTTGAAGGGATTATTCACAACAATCTGGGGGTATTAGCCGCCCATCAAGGTGACTACCCTAAAGCGGAGGAACTATTCGCAAAGGCGATTGAGCATTCCGGACCTCATCCCATATTCATCGCTAATCGCATCTTGAATTCCATTTATTTGAGAAAGGATTTTAAGTCAGCCGGGTTGCTACCGAGAACCGAAATACTTGATGGCCTAAAAGAAGCAATCGATATTCTACCGATATATCTGGTCTGTGACTCCAACGGTGTTATACCTACTGATAGAATTACGCGCTCCATTTATTATTTGAAATTTCAGGATGCATACCTTGAATTTCCAGAAAGAGACGACCGCTTTCACGCGAGAGTAATTTCTATCGCCGGAGCTGAAATCAACAAGGCCTTTGGCTTCGGATATGAGAGCATGGGCGATTTCAATGGGGCCGTGCGGCATTATGAGATGGCGGCTTCGGAGTATGCCGATGACTTTGAACTCATTTCCAGCTTATCACGTTGCTGCCATAAACTCGGCGATGAGCAAAAGGCACTCGAATATATTCGGCGCGCCCATAAACTCCAGCCCTTGAATATGGGAATTCTATCTAATTATTATGCTCTTATGTTTGCCGCAAAACATTATGCGGAAATTTATGAATCTGCCGATTTAATGTTAAAGGCTGATCTTCGTATCAATGAGAGTGTTGAATTGATCAAATTATATAAAACCGCGGCGGCGGAAAGGATGAACCATCCTCACACGCGGGAACTAATCAATGAATATTTGAAAAGTGGGCCACTTAATGGCAGTGAGCTGGTGACTTCAGATGAGATTATACTACAAGCGATGAAAAGATGGAAAACGGCATCGATGCAAAGATGAGAGTGAAATATGTATAATGGCAAGAAAATCCTTGTTACCGGTGGCACCGGTTCTTTTGGGCATTATATCGTCAAGGAATTGACCAAGAAGAATGCGGGTGAAATCCGCATTTTCAGCCGCGATGAAAAGAAGCAAGATGATATGCGATATGAATTCCGCAATCATGCAAACCTTCGCTTCATAATCGGTGATGTCAGAGATAGAACCAGCTTAAAGGGAGCCGTGAAAGGAGTGGATTATATTTTCCACGCCGCGGCGCTTAAACAGGTTCCGAGCTGTGAATATAATGTCTTTGAGGCAGTGCAGACAAATATCATAGGGGCTAAGAATCTTATTGATATTGCTATCGACGAGAGAGTGAAAAAGGTCATAGCCATTTCCACTGATAAAGCGGTCAAGCCCGTCAACAGCATGGGAATGACCAAGGCACTGCAGGAAAAATTAATGATCTGGGGCAATTTGAATCGCAACGGCAGCGAAACCGTATTTGCGGCAGTGCGTTATGGAAACGTTGTCGGCTCCCGCGGTTCGGTGATTCCGCTCTTTAAGAAGCAAATTGAAGAAGGGGGACCTCTGACCGTCACCGATCCTGAAATGACACGTTTTGTTCTCACGCTTGACCAAGCGGTCAAATTGGTTTTCAAAGCGGCAGAGGAAGCGACTGGCGGAGAAATATTTGTGATGAAAATTCCCGCCATAAGAATCGGGGAGCTGGCTAATATAATGCTAAGGAAAATACCGGAATGGTCGCGGCCGGAAATAAGGATCGCTGGAATTCGGCCCGGGGAAAAGATTCACGAAGTATTAGTTTCCGAAGAAGAGGCAACGCGGACTATCGATCTTGGCGAATTCTACTGCATTTTGCCCGCCCTGGAAATCGAGGCGACAAGAATTAAATATATGAGTTATGGACACAGCAACATCTGTGAGTACACTTCAGGAAATACCACAATTTATTCGAGTGAGGAACTCGGGAAGCTGTTATTGGCTGAAGGATGGATGCCTTCAGTTCATTCAAAAGTAAAGCTGAATAGGCTTCCCGAATTTGGAAATGAAAAGCCCATCGAAAATGGAATTGGGATAATGGAGGAGATGGTTCTCTTGTGAGAAAATATACGTCTCAACAACCTCGTCGGGAATTACGATTAAATAAGCAGGAAAGCAACTTATTTTCCCAAAAGGAACTTGCCGTTCTCGATTCATTGGAAAAGCTGTTCGAATCCAATGATTATCAGGCTGTCGTACGCCGTTCTAGAAAAGCAATTTATGGCGGCCTAAAGAATCGGCTGTTAAAAGAAAGAGCAATATATCTGGGAGCCTTTGCTCTGGCTACTGTGGGTCAAGTCCGCGCGGCATCTGACTTTCTTAACGAACATGTTTGCATTTTGGACAGCCTGGACCGGGCTTATCTAAATTGCTATCTCTCCCTGAAGTTAAATGATTGCGATAAGACTATAAAATATGCGGCGCAGTATTTATGGTTGCTCAGGAGGAAAAACGTCTTATACCAGGATGAGATAAACCGGAGCTGCGCCAAATTCAGATATGAGATTCATAACAATACGGGAATGGCATATAAGCATTCCAGCAATAGCCGGAAGGCGATCCGAGAATTCAATCGCGCCATCAAACTAAATGAGCATCATTTACAATCAATCACCAATCTGATCACAGCATATTATGAAACGGGGCGATATGAAGAAGCGCTAAGGATAACGGAAACGGCGCAAGCGGCGTTTCCCGATAATCCTCGCATAAGAAGCATATATGGAATATTGCTGTTCACCGTCGGCAAATGCGAAAAGGGGAGAGGCATTGTTGAGGAAGTGGTCAGCAAATACCCGAATGATGCCGATGCGATTTCCAATCTGGGAGTGATGTATGAACAACAGGGTGATAAGCTCAAAGCGCAGGAATTGTACCGCCAAGCCCTGAAATCGGATCCGTATCATCGAAATGGCCAGATGCGCCTTTTTGAGCTTGAAGTGAGTCAATTTGGCAAGCGTCCCACAATTTCCCTCTGCATGATAGTCAAAGATGAAGAAGACAACATTGCCCGGTGCATAAATTCCATCAAGGATGTAGTCGATCAGATTGTGGTCGTGGATACTGGTTCGCAGGATAGGACAGCGGAAATCGCCAAGGAATTGGGAGCGGAAGTATATTTTCATCCCTGGCAAAATTCGTTTTCGGAAGCCAGAAATCACTCCCTCAAGTATGCCACTTGCGATTGGATAATTTACTTGGACGCCGATGAAGAGCTATTCGAAGAAGATAGAAAAGCGTTGTTGGATGCCGCCCGGATAGTGAACTCCACAGCGATCTCCTTGCAAATATTCAATCCGCTTAAAGGCGGTCTTGAGGGCTACCTTCAATATACTCGTATGTGGCGGAATCGTCTTGGATTCTTCTTCGACGGGATAGTCCATAATCAGTTGATATTCGATGGACTAATATATTTAAGCGGTATCAGAATTCGTCATTATGGCTACGGCTGGGATTCGGAGCGGATGCTCAAGAAATACAAGCGGTCCGAAGAGCTTCTTCGCCGGCAATTAAGTGAGAATCCCAAGAACACTTTCGCTTTGTTCAATCTGGCGCAGATCAAAAGGGGAATGGAAGAGCATGAGGAGGTCATAAAATATGCATCCCGCGTCGTAGAACTTATTGACCCGGAAAATACCAAGCTGCGTCATACTTACTTGATGGCGCTGGAGCAACTATGCACCTCTTATTTCTTCAGCAATCAATTCCGAGAGAGTATAGAATCTGGATTGCGGGCGCTGAAGGTCAAGCCCGATTATTTTGATCCTATGCTTACTCTGGGAGCTTCTTATACTGCCGTAAATGATCTTGAAAATGCCCTAAAATACTATCACATGTATCTTGATACAATAAAGACCTTCGACCCCAAAACAGAAAAGCTGAACATCATTTTCAATAACGTGCGTTCAGATTACTTCGCCTACTATGGCATCGGCGTCATACTTCGCCATCTTGGACGAATTGATGAAGCCGAGCATTATCTAAGAATGGTCACTGACAGAATTGAAAATCATATGCGCGTCCATCATGAATTAGGGAGAATCGCATTTGGACGAAAGGACTACCGCACTGCAAGGAAGGAATTTGAACTTGACCTTCAATACAACAAGGTGGCCCCCGAATCGCTCTTGATGCTCGGCAAGATAGCTGTTGAAGATGGAAATAGGGAACAGGCCCTGGGTTATTATTCCCAGGCAGTCGAAAGTAGTCTCCACTATTATGAAGCTCGATTTAGTCTGGCAGAAGCATTATGGCAATCGCAGAAATATGCTGAAGCAAAGGATCAACTGGACTTCATTATCAATTCAAATCCCAAGTATTCCGACGCTTATTGGCTGAGGGGCGATATCAATTTTGAATTAAACCAATTCAAAGAGGCCGTCGCCGACTATGAATGCTATCTGGAATTCAATAAAAGTGATTACAAAATAATGGGCAATCTTGGCAACAGCCACCTGCGTCTTAAGGAATTCGATAAAGCTATGGATTGTTATAAAAGGGGAATTGAATTGCGGCAGGACTATGACATAAATCATCTAAACTTGGCGGTGTGCTTCAGGAAAATGGGAAAATGGAAAGACGCTGCTTCGGAATTCATAGAATATTATAATCTGAATCCGGCCTCCGATGGGATATTTATCCAGGTCGCAGATTGCCTTGTGGCGGATGGTCAGCATCAGAAAGCACTTCAATATTATGAAAAATACATATCTGCACATCCAATCGATCATATTGCTCTGTTCAAAATTGCGGAATGCTATCGTCTTGGCGGCGCCATTGACGCTTCCGTCTTGGGTTATCGGGCTTCGCTTAAAATAAATCCCGATTTCAAGCCTGCGGAGGAAATGCTGCTACTGATTGAATCCAGAGCGGCGACCGTTTAAGATGCAACAATAAAGAATTATCAAGGGGACTTAAATTCAACTGCGATTTGACGATATATTTTCAAGCAATTTAGAATATTCGTGAGGTGGGCCTTGGGGAGTATTGAAAAACCCTATTTGGTAAAGGAAAGTTGCTTAACCGTCATTCCCACGAAAGTGAAAATCCACATTCATCAAAGAGATGGATTCCCGCTTTCGCGGGAATGACCTATGGTTGAGATTTCCAATCGGCTTTTTCAACAAGCCGCTGAAATTGCCCTCACAAGCTCGAAGAGGTGAGTCCAAGTAAGTCAGCATACGGTTCGATTGCGCTACAGGCTCACAAGCAAAATAAATTTAGCAGGAACTAAAGCCATTTTAATTATAGTCGATAAGAATTCTGAATAAGCTAAAACTGGAAATGGGGAATCAAACCATTTTATGAAGTACCGAAGGGGAGGTGATAGACAGATTTGAAAACATTTCTCATTGCAATGCGATGAGGATTAGTTCAGTGGATGATTTCATTTAATCAAGGAGGATCAAGAAATGGCGTTAAGGATTAACCACAACATAACGTCGTTGGATGCATGGCGTAACCTGACCCAGACGACGCAATTCATGCAAAAATCTATGGAAAAGCTGTCGTCAGGTTTTCGCATCAATCGTGCCGCTGATGACCCTGCGGGATTAGTAATCAGCGAGCAGTTCCGTGCCCAGATAGCAGGGCTGAATCGCGCGGTTCAGAACTCGGAAGGCAGTATTAATATGATACAGACTGCTGAAGGAGCGCTGACCGAAATTAACAACCTGCTCGTGGGAATGAGAGAACTGGCCATCCATGCGGCTAACGAAGGCTTCAATGATGATAACCAGCTTCTTGCCGATCAAGCAGAAATTACTAATGCAATTTCCACCATTAACCGTATTGCGGCCAACACTCAATTCGGCACCAAGATGATGCTTGATGGGTCCGCCGACAATGTGGCGGCTTTCACTACCGGCAACTCGTCACGATTGACCTTGAAAGAGTCAAACTTGGCGGCCGGAACTCACAGTATCGCTGGCGTGAAGCTCACCGACCCATCTGGATCATTCAATGTCACCACTCTCGGTGTTTCGGACCCGACTTCAGTCAGTAACTTGAGCGACGGTGTCCATAATGTGGACATAGTGCAGTCCTCTGCCGGAGCGACCAAGACCGGCACCGCGATCGAGATTAAGGATGCCTGGAATAACGGTTTGCGGCTTGCTGCCGCGGCAACTTCTGCCCAGGTATCCGGCACATTTGCGGCCGCGACCAATTCCAATGGCGCTACTGCGACAGTTACGTTTGAACTCGATTACCAGGACTCAATTGATGGTCCAATCGGAGTTCAGTACTTAACATTCAATATCACGGCCGACACAGAGAATATGGCCGCCACAATGTCTGCCCGCCAGATCCGGGCAGGTTTGACCACCGCTATTGCCAACAACGTAAATCTTGCGGGCAAAATTACGGTTGCCACTACGGCCAGTGGCGGAATCAGGCTCAATACCGTCAGCACCGGGACTCAATATTCCGTTAAGGCGGTAGGAATGAGCACTTCAGGCAATATCACATTTTCCTGGAATGGCAGCGTGGTTGGAGATTCAGGGAGGGGAGCTTCACTCCATAATACTCTCCGCTTGAGCGCATACTTAGCTACTATGAACGGGGACTTCTCGTCATTTTCCAGTTCCACAATTTCCCTGGGTGCCACTACTATTAATACTGCGGCCGCTCTTCTGACCATAGTGGGCTCGGCATTAAAGCATACTTTCGGTACTTTCCACGATTCGGTTGGTACTCAGGCCAGAATTGTGGCGGCAACGGTTATCTCCGGCGGCGAAACCAGCCTAAAGATGTACACTAAGGACGAGGGCTCGAGGTTCTATCTAAACTTTAGTGACAGCTCAACGGCAAATGCAAGATCGGGTCTTGCCCTTGGAATTGCCAATGACAGTGTGAATGTTACCGGGACCGATGCTCTTGTTTCGCTGGATGGCTACATCAATTCTATTGATGAGGTCAGATATTATGAAAGCACATCTTATCTGAAAACCAAGACGCTTTATGATAGCGCGGACACTACGAATCGGGGGAGCGCCATTGTCACAATCGACAATGCCAAAACCGGTGGCGGTATCAACATCGGTAACATATTGATGAGCGTTGATGCGGCCACCTTCTCAGTGCGGCTGGATGGCGGATCGGCATACTCAGTTACTGCCGGCGAGTGGACCACAATATTTAACAGCTCGCAAACTGAATCGATCAAGTTCAAATACGATCTCCGGTCCCTTGGTGGCACCGAACAACTTAATGTCACCGATCAGGCGTTGGTATTCCAGATAGGCGCCAACGTGGGCCAGACTGCCAAGATTGGAATTCAGAATATGAATACCTCTTATCTCGGCAAGGATACGATCGGCAATCAGTTCGCATCACTGGCGGATGTTGAAGTGACGTCTGCGGCAAAGGCGTCGGACGCCCAGGAAGTGATCGACGCGGCCATCGATGAGGTCAGCAATCTTCGTGGAACTCTGGGATCATTCCAGCGCAACACTCTGGAATCGAACCTCACCAACCTGAGGATATCTGCTCAGAACTTAACCGCCGCGGAATCAACAATACGTGATACCGACATGGCCAAGGAAATGAGTAGCTTTGTCCGGTATCAAATATTGCTCCAGGCTGGCACTTCAATGCTGGCTCAGGGGAATCAGATACCGCAGGTGGTTCTGTCGCTGTTCAGATAATCCTGAATATAATAATGAGAGTGAGGTGCTTTGATGCACCTTGCTCTCATTGATGAAAGGGGTGAGGTAAGTGAGCGTAAACCTAACATCACAAGTGATCGAACCGGCAGTTCTAAGTAGAGAGGTTCTTACTAATCAAGCTGCCAGCGGTGCGCACGCAGCGGTAACCACCGCCTCACCGAGAGTAGAGATCAGTTTACCAAAACTCAGCAAGAATCAGGAAAATAAATTCGCTCGTACAGATGAGAACATTGAGCTCAAGACATCCTTGGATGCGGTGGGTAAAATGCTCAAGTCAAAGAATATTGACCTTAGTTGGCGGGTTGACGATAAAACGAACAGCATCGTCATCAAGTTCATCGAGCGAGGCAGCAACAAATTGATTCGACAGGTGCCTCCAGAGGAAATACTGCGGTTGAGAGAACATATAAGTGAAATATTGGGGATGATTTACGACACGAAAATCTGAACCATCCTTGAGCTCAAGGGCGCCTTCCTTGGCGCCCTTTTCTATTCAATATTCTGGCCAATATGACGATACTTATTTTAAGATTAGAAAATTCGTGAAAGGAGGAAAGTTATGCCGGCGGGAAGTATCAACGGTATAGTGTCCTCGCTGGATACTGCTTCCATTATTGAAGCCATATTACAATATGAATCCCGAAACGCTGACCTGATCAATGCCAGGAAGGCTGAGGTCACTAACACGATGACCTCCTGGAATTCGGTATCGGCTTACTTGCTGGGATTCAAGTCTAAAGCGTCGGTTCTATCAAAGTCCTCATCATGGGAAACCAAATCGATTACCAACAGCGATGATGAAATCTTAACAGCCGCAGCCAGTTCAGATGCCGCGCCCGGCACATATTATATAGCGGTTAATGCCCTGGCGCAACAGCATCAATTGGCAAGCCAGGGATTTTCTGCTTCAAGTTCCTCTATCGGAACGGGAACGGTAGTTATTGCCTCCGGTTCTAACGCCTCCAGAACGCTTACCATTGATGCCGATAATAATACGCTGGAAGGATTGCGGGATGCCATAAATGAGGCTGATGCGGGCGTAAACGCTTCGATCATAAATGACGGATCATCTGCAAATCCCTACCGTCTGATATTATCAGCCACGAATACCGGACTTGAAAATGCGATTTCATATACTTCCGATTTAAGCGGGGGAACGGCTCCGGATTTTGATACTTCAAGTTTTGATACCCCTGAAACTTTGGATTGGAACGCCAATGCGACCTCGACGGTGTCGTTGGGCTCAACAGCATCTTACGCCGGTTCCCAAAATAAGACCTACACATTTACGGTACAGGGAAGCGGCAGCAAAACAGTAGGTACTGATTCCATAGATATTGGTTGGAGCGATGGCACGAATACCGGCACTATCACAGTAGCCGCGGCGGATACCGAAGTTGCTTTGACCGGAACCGGCTCCGATGGTTTGACTTTGTCGCTTGCGGCAGGGACATTATATGGGGGCGACACTTTTCAAGTGCAAACCTTTAGCCCTGAAATCCAGAAAGCGGCCGATGCCCAAATAGCGATTGGCAGGGAGGCGCCCATTATAGTTACCTCGTCATCTAATACGATTTCCGATGTGATTGAGGGAGTGACCTTGGACCTTCTCAAAATTTCCGTTTCCGGTCCCAATACGTTGACAATTGATATAGACAAAAATGGCATTACCAGCAAAATCCAGGAGTTTCTCGACGAGTATAATAACCTGATCGATTATTTGGGTAATTTGACAAGCTACAACACGGAGACTAAGCGGGCGGGCATATTGATCGGTGATTCCGGCATCATAAATATGGAGTCAACCGTGCGCAGACTTATGACGAATCCCGTCGAAGGATTACCATCCAATTTGAATCGGCTAATGAGCCTAGGGATCGTCGTTGGGCGGGATGGCCACCTCGATCTTGATTCCTCGACCTTGAGCGAAAAGCTCGATGATGATTTGCAGGGTGTGATTAATCTCTTCAAAAGCATTGGCCAATCCAGCGATGATAAAGTAGAATTTATCTCTATGACTGATAATACAGTTATGTCGGCAAGCGGTTACGCCGTAAATATCACTCAAGCGGCGACTCAGGGCATTTATAAGGGGACTTCGATTACTGATCCAGCCGTTGAGAATTTGAATATCGATTCAACTAATTATAAGTTCAAGATTCGGCTTAATGGAACTCTTTCCGAAGACATTGAATTGACTCGAAAATCATATACCAGCGGCACTGAATTGGCGGAGGAAATCGAAGCGCAGATAAACGCAGATGCGGACCTGAGTGCCAACGATGTTACTGTCTCTTGGGTGGACCAGGGCGCAAATGGCTATTTTGAAGTGCAATCCACCAAATATGGCAGCAACTCGAAGGTTGAAATGCTCAGTTCCAGCGATAACTCGGCCGCTGTGAATCTTGGTTTTGTCAGCGGAACCATTACCAATGGTCTGGATGTAGCTGGAACCATTAACGGTGAGTCTGCCTCCGGAACCGGACAGTTTCTCACAGGAGATGAAGATAATGAGAATACCGCCGGTCTAACCTTAAAGGTTACGCTAACGGAAGACGTACTTTCCGAGACTGGAAATGAAGCTACGATAACGCTTACCCGTGGAGTTGCTTCGCTTGTCTCTTATGAATTAAACAGGTTCACTGACTCCAATCATGGTTCGATAGTTTCTCGTGTCAACGGATTTCAAAGGCAAATAGAGCTTTATGACAATCAACTCAAGGATTTGAACGCCCGATTGGAAAAAAGACGTGCGCAACTTTATCAGCAGTTCAATGCAATGGAACAGACCCTGGGACAATTGCGTACCCAGGAATCATACTTTTCTGCCCAGGTGGCGCAACTTGATAATATGAAGATTTCATAATAACTCCAAGAACAAGGCAATATGAATCAGAACATCAAGACTTATGAGCGTGTCCAAACCGACGGACTAAATCAGAAACAACTAATTTTAATACTTTATAACGGAGTCAGTCGCCTGCTGGTTGAAGCAAAAGAGGCGATTGCGAAGAAAGATGACCAATTGGCCCATGACAAGCTCGATAGAGCCAGGAAGGTTGTCTTTCACTTATTATCAACCTTGAACTTCGAGGCCGGTGAAATAGCGCATATGCTCAGCCCGCTATATTCATTTATAATTGTGAAAATTACTGAAGCTAATATGAAAAAAGATGCTGATTTAGTGGACGAGATCATTCCCATCGTAGAGAATATCAAGGAAGGCTGGGAAGGGATCCAGCTTGATGACAAGACCATCCTACCCGAAAATCGCAGAATTATTGGAAATTCATCGCAGGTCTGCATAACCGTTTAGAGGGCGATATGGAAAAGGACAATGAATTTGTTGATAGCCTCAAATTGAAATTGGAATTATCTCAACGCTATGGAAATTTCCTCGATGAGCAATTCAGCGCACTGAGTATTGATGATGCCGGAAAGCTTGCCAGGAACATTAACCTGATGGATGAGTGCTACGCCAGATTGCTTGATATCGATCGGCAGTTGGTGAGAAATGCGTCCGGGGATTCCATCAAATGGCCATCCTGTGCCCAATCTGATGAAAAAACAAGTCCAGATCTCACTGCCTTGTTTCTTCGAACCAAGGAGGCTATTGAAGAGAATCTGGCGAAAATTCAAAGGAACCGCAGTGCGGTGCTATCAAAACAGGGCGAAATCGAAAATCAGCTGATGGATCTCAGCAAGTTATCTTCGATGAAAAATTACTTCATAAAGTCACAACCCGGAGAATTTCTAAATTTTTCGGGATGAGCCTCTAAAGTTTTTATGTAATTGCCCGATATATTAATTAGAGGCTTTATATGCGTATTAATAACATCCCCCCTCATTTATTGTTCTCATCTATGGCTGCTGATAATCGGGAAATGCCGCATAAATGGCAGGATTCCGAGCGAAAAGACTCCGTTGAACTATCGAATGCAGGTCCTCCCAATGAAATGGGCGGTTATGGCAGAAACATCGGTGTCTCCAAAATTCAAGATATAAGGAATAAAGTTGAAAGCGGTTACTATCTGACTCCAAAATTCGCTGAGATCCTTGCTGACCGCTTGATGAATCATCAAGGTTTTCTTGCGCAACTTGGACTTACTGCCTATGGCAGGGGCCTCGAAGATAGTTGATTGCTATGATTGAATAAGGAAAAATGGAATTGAATGAGACATCTGGCGTGAAGCAGAGAAGATGAAAATTATTCTTGAAGATGATGATAGACCGTAAACCAAGCATCGAGTCAACATCAGATAATCAAAAATCAAAACTGAAGGAGATTATCGGCAGAATAGAGAAACTACCTACCCCACCTTTCGTTTTCCAGCAGATGATGAAAGTTATAAGCAATCCTTTCACATCGGCATTGGATATTGCCGCCATCGTGTCGGAAGATGCCGCTATGACCGCTAGGGTGTTGAAAATAACCAATTCGGCCTATTACGGATTGTCATTCAAAATAGCAGATGTTAAGCATGCGGTTCTCATCATTGGTATTGAAGCGCTCAAGAGCCTGGTATTATCATCATCTCTGATGAACACATTTGGCAAAGGCAAAACTGCTAATACCGAGTATAACGAACATTTTTGGAGACATTCCCTCGCAGTTGCTTATCTGGCGCGAATAATCGCCAGAAGCACCCATCGGGCCGACCTTGCCTATTGTGAGGCGGCATTTTCCGCTGGGATTCTTCATGATATCGGCAAAATCATTCTATCCTCATATCTGCCCGATGTCCA
>PFXJ01000031.1:26808-33127 GCA_002791595.1 candidate division Zixibacteria bacterium CG_4_9_14_3_um_filter_46_8 | reverse complement strand
CATCGAAGTGTGTTCAATTCCCGAGTATGACGCTGAGATTAGGGTAGCGGGATGTAATCATGGTGAGATTGGCTTCTACCTGGCCGAAAGCTGGAAATTACCGGAATCATTATTGGGCCCCATTGCCCATCATCATTATCCTGCGGCCCAGTTAGAGCAAGATGAATTACCATATCTCATACACCTTTCCAACCATCTTATACATTCAAGCCGCAATACTAATGCCCAGCAATTCTCTTTTGAAACCACCCCCTTCTGCGAAAATACATGGAAATCGCTCGGATTAAATCCGGACGCGGAAAAGGATTTTCTCGGGAAATTCGATGAAGAATACAGCCATGCCGAGACATTCCTTAAAATTGGCACAAGCGATAATTTCTAAGAAATAGATGCAAATCATTATTTTGCTTGACATCCTTGAAGGTAAATTTGTATTTTAATACTTTAACCAGAACGGTGTCGGGCGATTAGCTCAGGTGGCTAGAGTGCTTGCTTGACATGCAAGAGGTCACTGGTTCGAATCCAGTATCGCCCAATAATTAAACCAATGCAGGGAATAAGAACAGGCTATATCTTGAACATTCCATCCTCCGCATTCTAAGAGAATGATAATTATTATAAATGGGGGAATGTTTTAGATTGATGCATCATAATAAGATTGATTGAGATGATCAAAATATCCTTACCTGACAAATCTATATCTGAATTTCAGCAACCGGTAACACCAGCCGCCATCGCCAAAAAGATTAGCCAATCCCTGGCAAAAAATGCTTTGGGGGCTGTTCGGAACGGGCATCCGGTTGATCTGAATAGACCGATTGCAGATGATTCAGAAATTAGAATCTTGACATTCGATGATCCAGAAGGCAAAGAGATCTACTGGCATTCTACTTCGCATATTATGGCCTCTGCGGTCGTCAAGCTTTTCCCTGGGACCAAGGTTACTATCGGTCCAGCCATAGAGCATGGATTCTACTACGATTTCGATCGTGAAGAGCCATTCACTCCCGCGGACCTGGAAGAAATCGAAGCCCAGATGAGAAAGATAATCCAACGGGATCTGCCATTCACCCGTGTTGATCTAAGCAAAAAGGAAGCGCTCGGGTTATTCGCTCAAATGGGCGAAACCTATAAGATGGAGATACTGGATGGAATAGAAGAGGACTGCGTCAGCCTTTACACCCACGCCGATTTTACCGATCTGTGCAGGGGTCCGCATCTCCCTTCAACCGGATATGTAAAAGCATTTAAGCTTTTATCTGCTGCCGGAGCATATTGGCGGGGATCGGAAAAAAATAAGATGCTCCAGCGAATCTATGGCATCTCATTTCCAAAGCAGAAAATGCTCGAAGAATATCTTCTTTATCTGGAAGAAGCCAAGAAAAGGGACCATCGGGTATTGGGCCCACAGCTTGATCTGTATTCCATAACAGATGATGTTGGCGCAGGGCTGGTATTATGGCATCCTAAAGGAGCATTCATCCGTCATCAAATCGAATCCTTCTGGTATGACGAGCATTTTGGCAATGGTTATCAGCTTGTCAATTCCCCTCACATAGCAAATCTGGATCTGTGGAAAACTTCGGGACACCTCGATTTCTACAGCGAGAATATGTATAAATCATTGGAAATGGAGTCCAGCCACTTCCAGCTTAAGCCTATGAACTGCCCATTCCATATTATGATCTATAAATCTCGAATTCGTAGCTATCGCGACCTGCCCATCCGGTGGGCGGAGATGGGCACTGTTTATCGGTATGAACGATCCGGAGTGTTGCATGGCTTGACCAGGGTCCGGGGATTCACTCAGGATGATGCGCATATCTTCTGTAGCCCCGAGCAGATGCCTGCTGAAACTCGTCGGGTTGTGGAGTTTTCCCTGCATATTCTAAAATCCTATGGATTTAGGAAGTTTAAAATCTATCTTTCAACTAAACCCGAGAAATTTGTGGGTGAGGATATTAGATGGGATGCGGCGACCGAGTCATTACGTCAAACCCTTGAGGAACTAAAAATCGAATATGAGGTCGATAGTGGGGGCGGCGCATTTTATGGACCGAAAATCGATATAAATCTCGAAGGGAATATGGGGCGCCTCTGGCAATGCTCTACCATCCAATTTGACTTCAATCTGCCGGAGCGATTCCATATTTATTACATCGGAGCAGATGGTAAACAGCATACGCCATATATGGTGCACCGCGCTCTCTATGGCAGTTTGGAGAGATTTTTCGGGACCCTGATTGAGTTCTATGGCGGATATTTCCCACTCTGGCTGGCTCCGGAACAGGTGAGGATACTGCCCATCTCCGAAAGGCATATTGAGTATGCGCAGGAAGTCGCTATGAAACTCAGGACAGAAGGCATTCGTTGTAATATTGATGAGAGAGCCGAAAAAATCGGCTATCGAATTCGTGAAGCCGAAAACGAAAAAATCCCCTACATGCTGATTTTGGGTGATAAGGAGAAACAGGAAATGAAGGTCACCATCAGGGAGCATATCGTGGGTGATAGAGGGCAATCCACTATCGATGAAATTACTAAATTGATAAAGGAGAAAGTTGTCAATAAAGAGCTATTTAAAAACCAAGCTAATATTGGAGGTTAGATATATTAGCCAATAAGAACCGAGTGAGAGTCAATGAAGCAATCAGAGCGCCTCAGGTCCGGCTGATCGATGAAAATGGTGCCCAGATAGGGATTGTCTCTAAGTCCGATGCCTTGTCGATGGCAAAGGAAAGAGGATTTGATTTGGTGGAAGTTTCCGCCGAAAGCCGGCCCCCGGTCTGTAGAATCATGGATTATGGCAAATTCGTTTACGATCTGCAAAAGAAAGCCAAGACGGCTAAGAAGAAGCAACACACCATCCAATTGAAAGAGGTCAGATTTAGGCCCAAAATTGAGGAACACGATTATGATTTCAAATTGAAACATATTGTCGAGTTTCTGCAACAGGGATTTAAAATAAAAATAATGGTGCGTTTCAAAGGCCGCGAACTGGTTCACAAAGAATTGGGCTTCAAAGTGATCGAGAGGTTGGAAGCTGATATTGCCCAGTATGGGAGATTCGAGATTCCGGGAAAGATGGAGCAAAGATCCATAACCGGGGTAATTGCTCCAATGGGCGCCCAGAAACCAGTTGTGAAAGAGAAAGAAAGCGATTCACTAAAATAATAGTTGCCTCCCTTAATTAATATGGTTATATTATTAGCTTAAATAAATGGAGAAAAAATGCCTAAATTGAAGACGAATCGTAGTGCCGCCAAACGGTTCAGAAAAACGGGTACCGGTAAAATAAAGAGGAATAGGGCTTATAAATCCCATATCCTCACGAGTAAAACGACCAAGCGCAAGCGCAAATTACGCAAGAGTTCTCTTATTTCCAGTGCGGACCAGAAGCGTATTAATGCCTTGATTCCATATTAATTCTACTCCTAATTGGAGTCCGATGATAAGCTGGGCGGATTTTAGCCCAATCTCAGGAGGTTTTGATGTCTCGTGCAACGAATAATGTAGCCGCCAGAAGGCGTCGTAATAAAATTCTTAAAGCCGCGCGTGGTAATTATGGCGGCCGCAGAAAATTGTATCGTACCGCCAAAGAAACAGTCCAGAAAGGTATGGCCTACGCCTATGCCCACAGGCGGCTCAGGAAACGCGATTTTCGCGGCTTATGGATAATTCGTATTAATGCCAGATGCCGCGAATTTGGATTATCTTACAGCGCCTTCATAGATCGCCTCGTGAAGGCCGGGGTCAGTATTGATCGCAAGATGCTCGCTGAACTCGCGGCCTCCGATTCGGCCGGTTTTAAAGCACTCATTGAATCCGTGAATCCTTCATAATCTTCGCCTCAAGCCTATGATTCCGCTCTTGGCCAAGCTGGAAATGCTTCGTGAGGAGGCCTCCCGGGAAATCAAAAGGATTTCCTCTGTGGCTGATACGGCCGCCTTTCGAATCAAATATCTAGGCCGCAAGGGAGAAATTACTGCCTGCCTTCGAGAGCTTCCATCTGTCCCGATAGAACTGCGTCCTCAGGTCGGAGCTAAAGCTAATAGCTTGAAGCTGGAATTGGAAAATGCGATTGATGAAAAGCAAAAAGCATTTGCACCCTGGCAAGGACCAAAAACAAGATTAGACCTCACTCTGCCGGGGCGCTCCCGATTTCTGGGAAAAAAACATCCCATCACACGAACAATTGAGGATATTATCTCAATCTTCTATGGACTTGGTTTCTCGGTGGCAGAGGGGCCCAATGTAGAAACCGATTATTATAATTTTGATGCGTTAAATACGCCTGCCGATCATCCGGCGCGAGATATCAACGATACCTTTTACGTTGAAAAAGGGATCTGTCTCCGAACCCATACTTCGCCAGTGCAAATCCGGGTGATGGAGCGTCAGAAACCGCCAGTCAGGATTATCGCTCCGGGCAGATGTTACCGAAAAGATACGGCTGATGCTTCTCATTCCCCGAATTTTTTTCAAACTGAAGGATTATATGTGGACGCCGGTGTGACTTTCGCGGATCTGAAGGGTGTGATCAATACCTTTGCCCTCAGGATGTTTGGCAAAGACGTCCAGGTTCGGTTTCGGCCTCATTTCTTCCCATTTACCGAGCCATCGGTTGAGTACGATTTCTCCTGTGTGATTTGCGGCGGTAAAGGATGTCGGACTTGCAAGAATTCCGGATGGATTGAAATTTCGGGTGCTGGGATGGTTGACCCTGCTGTCCTTAAAGCAGTCGGTTATGATTCTGAAAAATATAGCGGTTATGCTTTTGGCATGGGTGTGGATCGAATTACAATGTTGCGTTATCGAGTAAGCGATATCCGTTATCTTTATGATAATGATTTGCGCGTGTTGAATAATCTATAATATGAAGATCAGTTATAATTGGCTTAAGGCCATAATGCCCTTTGAGTGGTCGGTTACCGAACTTGCGGAGAGGTTGACCATGTCAGGCACTGAAGTTGAATCCATCGAGAAAATCGGCGGTATTTCCGACCAGGTTGTTATCGCTGAAGTAAAAACTGTCAGGAAACATCCGAATGCTGACAAACTCACTGTTTGCGAGGTCTTTGATGGATCTACAACGTCTCAAGTTGTCTGCGGCGCGCCCAACGTTGCTGAAGGGCAGAAAGTGTTGTTTGCGAAAATCGGCGCCCAGCTCCCGAATGGAATAACTATTAAGAAATCAAAACTGAGGGGAATAGATTCATTCGGAATGATTTGTTCTTATGCCGAGCTTAATCTCGGCGAAGACAAGAGCGGCATAGCGGTGCTTTCGCCTCAATCCATTGTGGGAATGAAAGCTGAAGAGTTTTTTGGCCGCAGTGATTTTATTCTGGAATTGGAAATCACTCCCAATAGACCTGATTGTTTGTCGCACCGCGGAATTGCCAGAGAATTGCAGGCTTTGGGCGGAGGTCAACTCCGATCTCCGGAGACAAGATTGATCGAATCCGGCCCTCGCACCGATGATGAAATCTCTATAGAAATAGCTAATCCCGATGACTGCCCAAGATATGCGGCGCGGCTGATAAGAAATGTGGAAGTTAAGCCGTCCCCTACATGGTTAGTGGAAAGGCTCCGCGGGCTGGGGATTAGAGCCATAAACAACATTGTCGATGTCACCAATTTTGTGATGATGGAATATGGCCAACCTCTTCACGCTTTTGATTTTGGATTATTTTCGCATAAAAAGATTATAGTCAGGGGCGCAAAGGATGGTGAGAAGTTCACTACCCTGGACAGGGTTGATCGCAAACTACCGGCAGGCGCTATCTTGATCACTGATGGGATCAAGCCGGTGGCGCTCGGGGGCATAATGGGAGGACTGAACTCGGAAGTTAGCAACATTACTTCCGGGGTCTTACTGGAAGCCGCTTATTTCAATCCCGTAACAATAAGAAAAACCGCCAAATCTGTAGGTCTCTCCACTGAATCATCTCAAAGATTCGAGCGGGGTGCCGATTATGAGGGTTTAATTGTGGCATTGGATCGTGCGGCACAACTGATCAATGAACTCGCTGGCGGGACAATCGACATTGGTTCTGCTGATTGTTATCCATTGAAGTTTCAGGATAAAACAATAACGCTCAGAGCATCTCAAGTAAATAATCTGCTCGGCACCACGTTATCTCTTGATGGGATGCTAAGAATCCTCAATTCTCTTGATATTGAAACCACAACCACAAGTCAAGATTCTCTTAAATGTATTGTCCCATCATTTCGTCCCGATCTGAATCGTCCAGTTGACTTAATTGAGGAGATTGCGAGAATCTATGGTCTTGGCAATATCGCTTCGTCTGAGACACTG
>PFXJ01000031.1:0-26745 GCA_002791595.1 candidate division Zixibacteria bacterium CG_4_9_14_3_um_filter_46_8 | reverse complement strand
TGACCCTCTAAAATATCGAAGGTTGAACTACAATTTCGATCCTGTGGAAATTATTAATCCCTTATCCATTGATACCGCCATCCTACGCCCACATTTATGGGGAAGTTTGCTGGGTAATGTTGCCTATAATCTCAACAGGAATCTTGACAATATAAGAATATTTGAGGTAGATCGCATTTTCAAATCGCTGGGACAGGGAAAACTTCCTTCCGAATCTATGATGCTGGGACTGGCTTGGACAGGAAGCGCCGCCAAGCCAAACTGGGCAAATCCCCGAAGAGAGGTTGATCTATATGATCTTAAGGGTTTAGCTGAAGACTTTATTGCGGACTTAAATGCCCCTGATTTCGTATTTTGTGGGTCTGACAATCCTTTTCTCGACACAGAATTAAGGCTCGGATTGTCAATTGCTGGGAAGAACTTGGGCGAATTTGGCCTAATTTCTCGTGAGGCGGCATCTATTTTCGAGGTTAAAGCACCAGTTTGGATTATGGCTGTAAACCTTGATATCTTAATAGGTAACAGAATTGAGCGGAAGACATTCAAGGAACCGCCTAAATTTCCTCATTCTGACAGGGATCTTGCGATTGTTCTTGATAACTATATACAAATCGGTGATTTACTGCTATACCTTAAAGAATTACATCAGAAGTACCTTGAGAATATTCAACTTTTCGATGTTTATTCGGGGAAACAGATCCCTGAAGGAAAAAAGAGCGTTGCTCTATCTTTCCGTTTCCGCCATCCCGTTAGGACTTTAACTGATGCAGAAATTGATAGTGCAATGAATTCTATTTTAAGTTCCCTTAAGGCAAAATATACACTTGACCTCCGTGAATAAATATGATAGTATGTAATTCATATTTTAGCAGGTGATCAGAGTGGAAATTCTTGCCCTCGATAAGTTGGAATCAAAAATTAAAATGGCCGCCGAGGTCATTGATAAGCTTCGCTCGGATAACGTTGATTTGACTGCTCAAATAGAGACATTGAGCGAAGAATTAGAAAGCGAAAGGGAAAAGATTCGGTCATTGGATGAAAGATTAAGAAATCTGCAAAATGAAAGAGCATTTGATAAAAATAATTACTCTCAAAAAGAGTCTTTGATAAAATCCAGATTAGAACGAGTAGTTGAGAAACTTTCAATTCTGGAGTCACGGGGAGATATCGGGACATAGGTCCATATTCCGGCGGTTATGTGTGTTGAGATGGAAGACAAGAAGTGTTCTGTAAAGGTAAATATATTCGGAGAGGACTATACCATTAAGGGAGCTGTGAATTCAGAGTATATCCATCAGGTTGCGCAATACCTTGACAGAAAAATGAGGATTATTTCGGAGGGATTGATAAATCGGTCACATAACAGAGTTGCTATACTTGCGGCGTTGAATATTGCGGATGAGCTCTTCAAGGAAAGAGGAGAATCCGAGAATACGGTTACCTTGATAGAGGGACGCTTAGAACAGCTCTGCGAAGAACTTGATCGGTGTATCGAAACCTAATATAATTCCTCAATGCCTTCCGGGGGCGTAGGCTGCATCAACTGCTTTTTACATCCTTATCCCTATTCCTCGAATCACACTCAATGGATTGAATTGGAGGATCATATAGATGCAGCTTGTCAACAATCCCATATTTCTCGGAGTAGCCGGACTGGTCATTGGCCTGATTGCAGGATGGCTGGTCTTTAATTTCATAGGCACCCGCAGGAAAAAGGAATCAGAGCAACTGGCTCGGCGCATCATTGAAGATGCGGAGAAAGAGTCTCAGATTAAGAAGAAAGAGGCGATTCTCGAAGCCAAAGACGAATGGTATAAAGCCAAAGCCAATTTCGAACGGGAGATGCAGAACAAGAAGCTGGATGTTTCTCGAACCGAGAAGCGGCTGGCCGAGAGGGAAGAGAATCTCGACCGAAAAGTCGATATTCTGAACAAAAAAGAACGTGAAATTAAGAATCGTGAAAGGATTATATTTGCGCGCGAAAAAGCGATTTCAGCAAGGGATACTGAGCTCAACCGATTGTTAATGGAGCAGAATAAGCAACTGGAACGGATCGCCGGGATGTCGGCGGATGAAGCCAAGAAGCTCCTGTTGGCGAATCTCGCTGACGAAGCTCGTCAGGAGGCGGCGCAGTTGGTGAAGGAGATTAAAGAAGAAGCCGAGCGCACAGCCGAGAAAGAAGCCAAGAATATCATCATCCAGGCCATCCAGCGTTGCGCGGCGGATCAGGCGGCGGAATCCACAGTCTCGGTGGTCAGTTTGCCTTCGGATGAAATGAAAGGGCGCATCATTGGGAGGGAGGGGCGCAATATCCGTTCTTTTGAGATTGCCACAGGTGTTGATGTAATAGTGGACGATACGCCGGAGGCGGTTATTCTTTCCGGCTATGATCCTATTCGAAGGGAAGTGGCTCGGATGGCTTTGGAAAAACTGGTGACGGATGGCCGTATCCATCCCGCGAGGATCGAAGAAATCGTTGCCAAGTGTGAGAAGGAGATGGAAGTTATCATCCGTGAGCTTGGTGAACAAGCCTGTTTTGACTGCGGGGTGCATGGGCTTCATGTCGATATCGTGCGTCTGCTGGGCAAACTTAATTTCCGCACCAGTTACGGGCAGAATGTCCTTCAGCATTCGAAAGAGGTTTCTTTTCTCTGCGGCATTATGGCCGCGGAGCTGGGCCTCGACCCGGTAATTGCCCGCCGCGCGGGACTGCTTCATGATATCGGAAAGGCGGTTGACAGAGACACCGAAGGAACGCACACCCAGATTGGCGTTAATCTGATTTCAAAATATAATGAAAGCCGGGTCATATTGAATGCCATCGAATCTCATCATGAAGATGTGGTTCAGGAGACGCCATATTCGGTTTTGGTGCAGGCTGCCGATGCTGTTTCTGGCGCCAGGCCCGGCGCACGTCGGGAAACGTTGGAGGGCTATATCAAGCGGCTGGAAAAATTGGAGGAGATTGCGGATTCGTTTAAGGGTGTTGGGAAGGCCTACGCTATCCAAGCGGGCAGGGAAGTTCGTGTGATGGTCGAAGCGAATCAGGTAAGTGATGCCGCCGCAGACGAGTTAGCTTCGGAGATCGCTCGGAAAATACAAGCTGAACTGGAATACCCCGGTCAGATTAAAGTCACCGTCATTCGTGAAACCAGAGCTGTAGATTACGCTCGTTAGGGATTTGTGAGAGTCTTATTTATCGGAGATATCATCGGCAAGCCGGGAAGACTGGTCGTCAAGGAGCTTCTTCCTGGCATTATTGGCCAGAGGGATATCGATTTCGTCATCGCTAATGGCGAGAACAGCGCCGGAGGTTTTGGCATAAATGTTGATGTTGCTCAAGCACTTCTTTCTTCCGGGGTCGATATAATAACCGGCGGCAATCATATCTGGGATAGACGCGAGATTGGAAATGTATTCAGCGAGATTAGTCGGATAATTCGCCCGGCAAACTATCCTCCATCGGTGCGGGGAAAGGGCTCGATGGTCCTCGAAGACAGGAAAGGGAAAAAAGTCGCTGTTCTGAATCTTCAGGGCCGCACATTTATGACGCCGATAGACTGCCCCTTCAGGACAGCCGATCGGGAAGTGGCTGAACTCCGTAAACAAACAAATCTGGTCATCATTGATTTTCATGCCGAGGCTACATCTGAGAAACAGGCGTTGGCCTTTTATCTCGATGGACGCGTCGGCGCTATCGTTGGCACCCATACGCATGTGCAATCGGCCGATGAGCATATTTTTCCAAATAAGACAGGCTTTATTACTGATGTGGGAATGACCGGAGCTTATCATTCTGTCATAGGAATGGAATACCCCGAGGCCATCTCCCGGTTTTTGACCGGCACGCCTTCCCGGCTTAAGGTGGCCACCAAGGATGTGAAGCTTTCAGCGGTCATAATGGAATTTGATCATCGCAATGGGTATTGTCTCTCGATCGAGCGACTCCGTCTTAATTCCAATGAGGCATGCTGAATTTTAGATAGGCCTCAAATTCTGCCTTGCCTAAAGGAGAATGCCAATCAGCTTGTTCTCGCGTCATAAAAAAAGGAGCCCGAAGGCTCCCTTATTTTGGGGGATTAATTCTGTTTTATTTGAGCAATGTCATCCGCTTAGCGTAGATCTCATCACCTAGGCCAAGCTTGTAGAAATAAATTCCTGATGAGAATTGCGCCGCATCCCATCGGATGGTCTTATATCCCGGTGCTTGGTGTTCATTCACAACTGTGGCTACTTTCTGGCCAAGAAGGTTATAGATCTCCAGAGTTACATTTGCTTCTTCACGAAGAGCATAATTAAATGATGTTGTGGCATTGAATGGATTTGGATAGTTGCCATATAGCTCAGTCTTTGTCGGCAACCCGCTATCATTCTGACTGAACCAATCTCCGAGCGACCACCCTACAGCGTTGCCCAGAGCGCCTTGAATGACCGTGAATTCAAATGAACTTGAATCTATCTTTATGTCCGGGAAATTTCCACAATAAGAGATATAACCGTAAGCTCCGAGAGGGGCATAAGTGGGAACATCCTGGTCTATGTTGGGAGCGGTTCGAGTTTGATAAGGCAGCAACTCGATATTGTCAAAATGGCTTAGCGGCCCGAACATCCCATAACCGGGAACATTTACCATTATCCAAACATCTGTCAGCTGTGGCTGATTCGTGTTATTGGTTATTATGCCCGTGAATGCGAATGATCCGCCCCGTACAACCTGGATAGGAGGGTTATTGGGAATCATCTCAATCGATAGGGGAGGAGTAAGGTCAACAGCGGCAATTCTCACATCATCGATATTCCAGCCGCTATATACCCATGATCCATCAGTAGTACCCATCGTCCAACGGAGATATACTGCCGGTTGATTATTAGCAACTGCAGAAATATCAAGTTCCATCTCCTGCCATTGGATATCGGTTATCTCAGATGTGTTTTGCCAGACAGTCGTCCAGATGGAACCATCATTGCTTACGCGCACATAGGCATGGTCATACGCCGGCTGTTCGACATTCAAATACCTCCAAAATCTCAAATGCACATTCGTTAAACCCGTGCAATTTATGGCGCCGGTTGTCAGATGGTATTCGGGAAGGTTGTTGGCATAATCGCCATTGAGATTATAACCATAAACGTTTTGGCCGGTATAGCCGGATGTTGGATCCGGTTCACCCCATGCGCCGCCACCACCGGTTGGATAGCCGTAGGCCCATTGCCCCTGGGTCGTCCATCCGGGATTGGTGTCCATAGTCCACTCATAGACAACTCCCATTCCTACGGTTAGAATCACGTCGCGGGAGGTGTCGCCATTATGATTGGTTTCGTTGACAAAATTTACCGTTGCCTGATACTGGCCAGTCGGGAAGCCATTTGCGTTTGAGTTTATGGCAACATTTACGGTAACGGAATCATCAGCACTAAGGTATCCGGAACCGTTCGTAATAGTAAGCCAGGTTGCTGCAGTTGATACACTGTATTGAATGCCGGCATCATTCAGATTTTTGATATGATAATCCTTGTTGGCTGGAGAGAAAGGACCGCCAGTTGGACCTTCGGAAAGGAGGTCAGTCGATGGAGAGGTCCACATTCCTGTATGAGGTGTATAGGTGCAATAAGTGGCGGCATAACCCACACTGGAGCATCCGTATTCAATTCTCATATAGCCCTGTTCACCCCATTCTGTCCCTAATTCATTACGGATAATCCAAATGCCATTAGTTCCCTGATTGTCATCCCACCCTACTATGGTGATGGTATGATTGATGCCAGATGGACTGCAAGTATTGAAAATGCCTCCGGAATAATAGCGGAAAGCGGAATCCCAGACAATTGCGCCGGCCACTGGGCCATGATCCAACAATGCTTGTTTGATTTGATCAACAGTGGGGATTCCGAATTCCGGTCCTACAAAAGCCCAGGAATCAACCCAGTATGGATGATTATATGGGCATTGGCATGGTAAGTCAATGGCCCTATAAGGGAAATCATCCTCCAAGACCGCACCAAAATCCCCGCAGGGGTCAGTTTGCCCATTGTAGGTCAACCAATTCCAGCAGTTGCCATACCAACCATTCCACCAACTGCAATCGCCGGCTCCGGTACAGCTTACCAGCCACTGCTCAGATAGGTCCACATGAACTCCGTCGTGAATGGCGATTTGGGATTCTACCGCCGCAAGTACTCCAAATGACCAACAACTTGCACAAAATACATTGCCGTAATACATATCCCTGATCGGAGTGCAAGCGCTTGAATCGCGCCAATCAAAACTTGCCGGGAAAGGCTGTCTGGGCGTGCAAGGGTCGAATATGGCATTTTTGAGTTGTCCGTCAGTGGGACGCGGCATCGGTGTCAATTGCGGATCGGGAAAATTCCCACCGGCTTTCTTGCTGATTGTGAAAGTCCAGCCTTCTTCCTGCCCTTGCTTTTGCAAAGATTCAAATTCGTCATCGGATAGTTGAGCAAAACCAGCGCCAAATGATGCAAAAATAGAAAGCCCAACCAGGACAATTATCAGTGCGATTCCCCCTGCCTTGTAGCTGAAAACCGACTCAGAATCGATCTGCTCAACCCTTTTCATAACTTCTCCATAATGATTCATTCTTCCTCCAAGCATTGGCGGTCTATTAATTTTTGGGGTTAATTATCACGATAAGATGTGCGCATACGAATAAACAGAATTTGATTCCGAAATTGCGACAAATGCAATATATGTGTTGTTCGTGATTTGTCAAGCCAAAAACCATTAAATTTATATGCATAAAAAGGGTTGGGTTTCCGGTTTCGGAAAGTCAGTCAGTGAGGCCAAATTCCAAAGCGCGGAGAAAAAAACTTCCGCAAATCCTATTAAGATCTGCGGAAGTATCAAAAGTGGAGCCGAGGGGAGTCGAACCCCTGACCTTTTGACTGCCAGTCAAACGTTCTCCCAACTGAACTACGGCCCCATGAACACTTTCGAATTTCAAAGATCGGATCAGCTCGCTTTCGAGCCCTATTTCCTACAAAATGAGATAATACCAACAATACGCAATTCTGTCAAGGATTTTCAAGGATTCAATCCATATTTATTTCCATTTGACTTAGTTTGATTTTAGTAATATGATTTTCTTTATGATCACTATTCTCTATGTCTTGATTGCAGCTGCCCTTTTACTGATTATCGCTCTGTCCATAGTGAAATGGTTCAGCCGGACCGATGACCCATCAGGCATAATTATTAATTGGCTGAAGCCATTCATAAAATTGCTCTTAGGGGGGATTGGCAAATTATTGATCATTATCCTCAAGGCGATATGGAGTCCATTTTCGCATATCAAAGGAGCGCATAATGCCGACCTAATCGCCATTTTTCGGGGATTCAGATTTATTTTTGGCCATCCCGATATGCGAGGAGCGCGTTATATTCGGCTTTGTCTTGAAAAAAAGCGGCTGGTAATCCGCAGCGTTTTCTTTCTCAAAGAGCTTGCTGTTCTGCCTCTGAATAAAATCAGCGACATCAAGATTGAAAAGAGGGAACAGGCGCGAGAACGATTCACCAAATCCGGCAATCCAATGGCGGGCGTCTTCGATGACTATCTTTCGAGCAAGCCCAAAGACAGCGAATACATATTCTCAATTCGATATGAAGATGTGAGGGGAATGAAGCATGATTGTGTATTTCGATTTCGAGGGCTCAATCTCCGAAATCCGCGTAGCAGGTATCAGAATGCCGATAAAATTACGAATATCAGAAGCAAAATTATTTCGGCCAAGCCTTCAATCGATAGTCCCGATTATGCCGGCCCAAAGCTTAAACCTACACGAGAAATGGGGCCTCAGCTTAGCGCACCCGCCGACGACTCAAGGAAAGATGGGACTCAAGGCAATTCGCCGCTTTCTATATGATTCCGATTAAGCCGCAAATCCAGTATTATCAGGGAACATCATCTTTTTTCTTGATTCGGTGAGGAATTCTATTATTTTGCTAATCTATTTTCGAAAACACATGCGCCATTAGCTCAGTTGGTAGAGCAGCTGACTCTTAATCAGCGGGTCGAAGGTTCGAGTCCTTCATGGCGTATTTTTTATACAAAAATATCTTTTTTCGCTACGCGGGCGGCGAAATGGTTTGATAGGAAAATAGGATTGAGCCTTCCATGTCAGATAGAAATAATAAATGTGAATTAATGCACAAGGGTTTGGAGGAGTCTATGCATTTGGTTCGCTATTGTGTTATCGTTTTAGGGGCGCTATCTTTTTTAATCCCTACTTCCGCTTTGCAGGCCAAATAGGTCATCGCCGTTATGGATTTCATCGCCAAGGGCGTATCAGATACTGAAACCAGCGCCTTGACCGATAGGCTGCGGAATGAATTGGTTCAGAGCGGGAAATATGATATTGTGGAGCGGGAGATGATGACTGCCATCCTTGCCGAATAGGGATTCCAGATGAGCGGATGCGTTTCCGACAAGTGTATAGTCGCCGCCGGTCAGATTTTGAGTGCCGCTCAAATGGTCGCTGGAAGCGTGAGCAAAGTTGGCCTTGTTTATTCTGTATCGGCCAGGATGGTCGATGTGGAAACTGGCAAGATCATTAAAACCGCCACCTATGACCATGAAGGGGAAATTGGCGAATTGCTGAAAACCGGTATGGAGTATGTCGCCAAGCTCTTAACTGGTGAAATTGTCGAAGAGCCGAGAAAATCGTATGATAAACCATCTGAAAAGAAGCCAGGCTCCCAAATATCTCAGCCGTCAGAGCAACTTAAAACTCAAGGTTCCGCCATAGGGCTTGCGTGGAGTTTTCCTTATCCATTAAAAGGGGAAGAGGGGAAGAAAACGGGCAATTGGATGTGGTCGTTGGAATACTCGAAGGGATTAACCAAGCGGTTATTGCTGGGTTTCGAATTCGGATTCGGGAAATTGGAATATAAAGTATATTCCGATGGTTGGCCTTCTTCTCCTTCTGGAGATTGGAAGGAAGTTGACGGACAACAATACACCTACCTTGTCCGACTTCATCAAATACTAAACGCCGGAAAGCGCCCCGGTATTTCGGCCTTTGTGGGCTTAGGGGCTATGCGGGCGAAGGGGATCAGTAGATGGAAAAAAGATTTTAGCGGAACTCCATATATATCGAATGACGGGGAGCATGCCGTATTTCTTATAATCCCTGTGGGATTGAGCTTAAATTTTGCCAGCATTAAGAGGACAGATTTCATTATCGATCTTGGCTATATGTTTTCGCCAAAAGATCCAGCTCGCGATATCAATGTTAATCCTTCCGGAATTATAGGATCATTGAGGACGAGAATCCGATTATAATTGGGTATTCAATACGCTTAATTGCCCGACAATGTCATTCCGGGCTTGACCCGGAATCCAGTTAGTAGGTCGGCGGGTTCACCCCCGACACCCCCAAAGCGGGTGGTAAACCATCCCGCCTATAACTGGGTATTCAATACGCTTAATTGCCCGACAATGTCATTCCGGGCTTGACCCGGAATCCAGTTAGTAGATCGGCGGGTTCCCCCCCGACAACTCCAATGCGGGTGGTAAACCAACCCGCCTACACACTCTCATCCCCAAACCCAAGTGGGAAAGGCTTTTCAACAAGTCCCTTGGCCCTGAATCCAGTTAGTAGGTCGGCGGGTTTACCCCCGACGGGGCAAGGAACCATCTACCCGCGCCGAGGGCTTAGACGCCTGTCCGGCATCAATTATGATTCCGGAACAATTTCCCTTGCCATCCAGTATAAATTATAGTTCTTTGACAACCGATTTATGTTTTGGGGGCGAATTGGTTTCGACGGGGATGAGGATGGTGTTTTTGCACGTCGAGGTTATCGGTCACCTCGCTAATCAACCGGTAAAAAAAAGAAATGCAAACTATAATTATGCATTGGCCGCTTAAGTAATATTAAGCGACCCGTCTGCCGCAGGTGAGCCCGTAACTTGCGGATGTGGCGTCGATTTAGCGGGATAAGCCCGAGGCCCTCCCCGAGCTTCAGGACTAAAACCGCAGGGGATGGCGGATTCGAAAGCCTGCCTATCGGCGTTCGGATTCGCGAGATTAAACGATAGGATAAACGTGTAGACGAAGCTCAGGAATTATCTTCGGACGCGGGTTCGATTCCCGCCGCCTCCATATTTAATTGGTCTGAACCCTGGGGTTCAGACCTTTTTTCTTGGTCGGCTCGTGAAGATCACGTGTGTCGTCAGGTCGCCGCACCTGACGACAGAACAAGGCTGTCAAGTGTGGCGACTTGACAACACATATTAATATCTCGAAGCCGGGCGTCGCGGTCGGCCGATGGTCCTGAGCGGCCTGAAAACCATCCTCGAAACCGGCCAGCACCTGCCGAAGTTTCAGCTTCCGTAGGTCGTACCCCTGCCTGCCCGCAGACAGGTGCCGCGGTCAGGACTCCTTTTGTTTCGTTGATCGCCGGAACCGCCGTGCCGGACCTACTCCTTGTCACTTTCTTATAAACCTGATCACCGATAGCGTGGCTATGATCATTCCGATCAAAGTGAGTGCAATGTTCTCTTCTACACTTTCCAGTACATCGGGATTCTTACTTAGGAAAGCGTACGCGGTGTAGGTCATACCAAGAGCGAACATACCCATCGATGCGAGGCGCCGGGGAAATTCATCCCTTGGCAATAGGAGAAGCATCAACAATCCGAAAATGGCAGGGCATATGCCAAGAAATAGTACGGGATCGGTGTTCATATCTGGCACATAGATTGAAGCGACCTTTCTGTAGACCTAAACGCCTGTCCTTCACATTGGTACTTTGTCCATGGTAACCAAGGCCGCTCGACGAGCTCATTCCTCAACATCGGGACGCATAAAGTCATAGATAATCGTTTTTGCTAACTCCGGCGGAATCTCGCTAGCGACGAAGGAATAAGCCGTAGGTCCGAACCCGGCGGTTCGCACTTCACCTCTTTTCGTCATATTGCTACCACACTGGGTTCCCACCTCATTATCTTGGCTGATGGGGATTTGCTAAATGGCTCAGCCGCGACGAGATAGCTCTATCCGAAGTGATAATTCGGATTCCGCCAGCACCCTGATCTCTTTCCTATAGGGGGAGTATCCGGGTTTCTTAACCTCCACAATGTGGATTCCATCTTTTAGCCTTAGTGTTGCAGGCGTATTTCCTACAAAGATGCCATCTATAGAAATCTCAGCCCCGTCCACATTGCAGGATATGATTAGTTTCCCGAATCCCCTTTCCGGATCTCCTATTATGACGTTTTGTTGTTGTTGCTGCTGTTGTTGCTGCTGTTGTTTGGGAGCATCACCTCCTCCAAGCTCCAATGGCACGAGAATAGCAGTGAAGGACTGTCGTCCGTGGAGCGGAGGGTATGCTTCTGTGCTATAAAGGAGTGACGATCTGCTCTGCTGGACGATTTCATGAATCAAATACGGTCGGTAGCCAGGTTTTATTACTAGACACTCAAATGCGATGCTCGCGACAGTGCGCTGAAGTACTCCTCCTTCCATGGAGAATTCTAGAACCTGCGTCAAGTCGTCGCCACATTCAAGACATTGAAACCGATATGCATCTTTCGGGCCGCCGCCGTAGAATTTGAAGGTATGGGGCGTCTGCGCGATGTAACCACCGGCCACATCCCCCGAAACCCCATAAATATCTGCCCCAGGGGGCACACTATTGACCAGGACTTCAAGATGTCTATTGGAATCGGACCAGGTACGCAGATCAGCCGGGGGGGGTGTTTGGCTGCATGAAACCATCAGCGCAATTACAAACGTCGCATTTGCCAGAGTGATACGGTGTGAATATTCACAATGTATTGGAATCTTCATCTATCTAATAATATAATAAAATACGATCTATGTCAAGCCGAAAATGACATTACCTTTGAAGCTTGCCAACCGTAAGATTGCAAACCAGTAACTACAAAGAGTTGGAAATTGTAGGGTGTTCTGTATAAGCCGCGACAGTTCCTCTATTCTCTGTTAAATTCAAATACCTTCAACACCATCCCCCCATCCTTCACCAGCCCAACGCCGGGGGCATAGCTTTTGCATTCCTTCGTCTTTGGCTCCAACGGTGTTGTCTCCTCGGTCTTCAGGCAATGCTCGAATTTGCCGCGTGTAATCAAGTTCATACAGAAGCGCATGCGCCGCCCCTGACGATTGGTTCTTTTGATTCGGAGCTGCCGGGTGCGGCGATCTGATAGCACATCCGAATATATTTCGACTTGGGAACTTTGTCAATTATAATAACTGTTGGTATGATATGAAAAGCTACCCTTGAAGCCGATTAATTGATGGCATCTTGCGAGGGGCAAGCCCGCCACGTCGGGTGAACCCTCGACAACCGAATAAAGGGGCTCTCAAGGAAATAAAAAGCGTCCCCAACGGGAGTCGAACCCGTGCCGCCGCCGTGAAAGGGCGGTGTCCTAGGCCACTAGACGATGGGGACGAATTTTAATTTGAAATGTATTTGAGCCGGGAAAGGCCAGTTGTCACGTTAGTCCCGGTCGGACCAGTTCGAATAAGACTATTCAGGCGATAAAAATAAGTATAACTGTCGTTTTCATCCAGGTGCTTTTGGGCCGAGAGTCTATTTATTTCCAGGCCTAGAATTAATCCGCCAAGGAAGACAGAAGGTTTCGCGAAGCCATTATAATGGCAGCAAGATCCGTATATGACCCTTTATAGCTTCACTCTTTTAAGTCTGAGCGAATTACTAATCACGGAAACTGAACTGAAACTCATCGCCGCTGCGGCTATGATAGGCGATAGCAGTATTCCGAAGAACGGATACAAGAGGCCGGCGGCGATTGGGACTCCAACGGTATTATAAACAAAAGCAAAGAATAAATTCTGTCTGATATTACGCATGGTGGCTTTACTCAATCGTCTTGCCCTGACGATGCCGCGCAAGTCTCCCTTGACCAGGGTAACGCCAGCGCTTTCCATCGCAACATCGGTACCTGTACCCATTGCTATGCCCACATTAGCCTGTGCCAGCGCGGGAGCGTCGTTGATGCCGTCACCGGCCATGGCAACAACGCGTCCTTCAGCTTGAAGTTGTTTAACTGCAATAGTCTTTTGTTCGGGCAAGACCTCTGCTTGTACTTGGTCGATTCCAAGTTTGCTCGCAACGGCGAGGGCAGTGGCCCGGCTATCGCCGGTGAGTATGATGATCTGGATACCCTCTGAATGCAAATCGTGAATCGCTTCCGGTGTTGAGTCTTTGATGGGATCGGCCACCCCGACCAGACCGGCAGCTTTTCCGTTTATCGCAACCAGCACAACTGTTTTACCATCGGCGCGTTGTTGATCTGCGTGTTTCGGCAAGTTTCCTAACTGGACCCCTAAGCTTTCCAATAGCTTCATATTGCCTACGGCTACCTTATGTCCGTCAATCGTTCCCGTGACACCTTTACCTGTAATGGACTGAAAGTCATTGGGCTTAACTAGCGCGATCTCCTTGTCTTCGGCTCCAGCGATAATAGCTTCCGCCAAAGGGTGTTCACTGGCGCGTTCGAGACAGGCGGCAAGACGTAATACTTCGTCCTCGGTAAAACCCTCTTGAGCCTGCACTGCAACCAGCCTCGGCTTGCCTTCGGTAAGTGTGCCGGTCTTGTCTATAACCAAAGTATCGACTTGTTCCATGAGCTCAAGTGCTTCGGCGTTTTTTATCAACACTCCGGCAACGGCACCGCGCCCGGTTCCAACCATAACGGAAATAGGGGTGGCAAGACCCAGCGCACAGGGGCAGGCGATGATAAGGACGGCAACAGCATTGACCACCCCGTGGGCAAGCCTTGGCTCCGGCCCCCATAGCCACCAGATGACAAATGCTATGGCGGCAACGCTGACCACTGCGGGCACAAAATAACCAGCCACTACATCGGCGAGCTTTTGAATCGGCGCTCGCGTGCGTTGAGCTTCAGCCACCATATTGACGATCTGGGCCAGCAAGGTGTCCGAGCCGACCTTTTCCGCTCGCATTAACAAACTGCCCGTTCCATTAACCGTTGCTCCAATCAGTTTGTCTCCGGATGCTTTTTCTACGGGTAGGGGCTCACCTGTGACCATGGATTCGTCAACGTTACTTACCCCTTCAATTACAGTACCATCCACGGGCACTTTTTCACCGGGACGAACGCGCAGAGTATTACCAGGCTGTACTTGTGCCAGTTGGATATCCTGTTCTGTTCCATCATCTAGGACAATACGTCCCTTATTCGGAGCCAAACCCAACAACATTTGAATGGCTGCATTGGTTCGAGAGCGGGCCCGTAACTCAAGTACTTGTCCAAGCAGTACCAATGCCGTGATCATAGATGCTGCTTCAAAATATACATCCACCAATCCGCCTTCCATTTCCAGGACTGCCGGAAACATCTGTGGGAACAGCAAGGCGACAACACTGTATGACCAAGCGACGGAGACGCCCAATGCAATCAGAGTAAACATATTAAGATTCCGGGTCCGGATGGATTGCCAGCCTCGCGCGAAAAATGGCCATCCTCCCCACAACACAACAGGCGTTGCCAACACAAACTCAATCCATTGAACCAATTTCATGGAAAGCCAGGATGGCAACCATTCTGGCGTCAAGTCAGCTACCATCGCTAAAATAAAGACCGGCACAGCCAAACCGACGCTGATCCAAAATCGACGGCTCATGTCGACGAGTTCTGGATTTTCTCCAACCACTTCCGCTGTAAGCGGTTCCAGTGCCATCCCGCATTTCGGGCAATTGCCCGGATGATCCTGGACAATGTCAGGATGCATAGGGCAGGTGTAGGTCGTTGACTTTCGTACCATTTCAAGATGCAGAGAGGGTTCCTCGGCTATGTACTGCTTTGGATGTTCCTTAAATTTGAGTAAACAATGTTCACAACAAAAATAATAATGGATACCTGAATATTTGCAGTGGTGTTCCGTATCAACCGATACGGTCATACCACAGACAGGGTCTATTGGCTGCTCTTCGTCCTTATACGTTCTTTCGTTCATCTATCGATTTCCCCATCATGTCAATAAGGTTATTTGTGACAAGCCGCATAGGCATGGAACTGTCGAGTTGGTCAAAACGGCAAAATTGCTTGTAAGTATTTACTTCGTGGCGACATATCAATCGGTCCTTGAAGTACTATTAATCACATCAGTGATGTTCTTATGGCCAACGGCGAGGGCTTGCTCTTGCCACTCTCCCACCGGTTCACGGTCGAGATTGTGACCCCGATCTTGGCGGCGAACTGTTCCTGGTTCAGGCCCAGCTTGGAACGCAACTCCCCGACCTTCCATGCCGAATCCTCATTCTCGGTCTTCGGCATTGCCTTGTTTCCAAATTCTCATCGTGCGTTACCGTCCAGTGTCAAAGGCCATCTCAAATAATATGGTATATAATATGTGGGTGCGCCACAGATTTCAAGCCCAGCCTGGATTTTTCAATCCGAAGTCCTCATCCACATGATCCCCTCTCCGACACTTTCCGACGCTCTTTGGTAGGTACCCACCGGCGGTGAGCGGTGGTGTTCCTCGTCAAGACGAAAGCCGCCCTGGATCTGGACTTCGATGCGCTCGAAGTAAAAGCTGATTTCTTAGATGTGGTGGAACGTGATCGGTTTCCTGATGACATTTTGTTGGGATTATTTCGTTAGCATCCTGGTCCCGGGAAAATCGGGAGGGCCATCGGCCCAACCGCGGGAGGGTCCGGCGTTTAGCATCAAGACCGCCGCGCCGAAGGCATATTATATCGTCCTCATCGTGGGCTTTATCGTCACCATTTGTCTTTTGCTGGCGATCCAGAAGCTGGTCGCTGGGATAGCGGCGAGATGTTAATACTTTAGGAATATATTCCAATATATATACGCAACGATAAAGTTATTTGTCTTGAGCACAGGATGTTTTCTTTTCCCATCTCGATAAAGTCAGCTTTAAGACTGGCGGGGTTATCAATGTTGTTATGATCACCATGATGACCATGGCCGAGAATAGAGAGGCATCGAATATGCCGATCCCCTGACCTATCCCAGCGAATATCAAGCCAACCTCGCCCCTCGGAATCATACCGACCCCGATGCTCAACCTATCGATTTCCTGCCCGCCAATCACCAATCCGCATACTTGCTTGCCGATTATCGCTGCCAGGGTGACGCTTAGGGTCAATCCCAATATCTCAATGTTGGCGAAATTCTCGATCCTGACCCTGATTCCCATGAGGACAAAGAAAATCGGGACAAAGATTGTCGAGATGGGGCGGATCAGCTGATGAAGCGTGACCTCATCCTTGAATCCCTTGAAATAGACCTCTTCCAATATCAGGCCGGCCGCAAATGATCCCACGATAGCCGCCAATCCTGCCTCATCCGCAAGCCAAGAGAGCATGAAGCAGAAAATTAGCGCCGTTATTACCGCAACACCCTGGGTGTGTAGTTTCCAGAGGAAACGTATTATGCGGGGAGCCAGCAGGGTACCGAGGACGATAGACGCGGTCAGAGACCCGAGCGCAATAAATGTGATTTTCGCTATAGAGGTGAAGCTGAATTCCTGGCCGGTCATCGCGGCGCCGACCATACCCACCACCGCGGCCAAAATAATTAGACCCAGAACATCGTCAATGACCGCGGCGCCCAGAATGATCTTAGCTTCCTTCGTCTGAAGCTTCCCAAGATCCTTAAATACACGGGCCGTGATCCCCACGCTTGTCGCGCACAGCGCAGCCCCGATAAAAATATGGATGTTAATCAGATTGAAATCGGCAGGCAGCCTATCGACCAGTCCGGCCGGTATCTCCCTGATGAATGCCATGCTTATTCCAAAGCCGAGCACGAATGGCGCGATTACGCCGGTCGCCGCAACGAGCAACGACGATTTCCCCACCTCCCTCATTTCGGCCACGGTGGATTCCAGACCCACTTCGAATAGAAGCAGAATTACGCCTAGCCTGGCCAGCAGGTCGATGAAATTGGCCCAACCTTCCGTTGGAGCTTCTATTCTCAGCGGCTCGAAAAATGTCCAATCAGGATTAAGCAGAATGATGTTGCCCAAGATTACTCCCGCCATCAGCTCGCCTAGGACCGAGGGTTGTCCCAAACGCTCAAATAATTCGCCTCCCAGTTTCGCGGAAACCAAAATGATTACCCATATCACAAGTATGGGAGCTAAGGGGTCACTGTGCATTATATTATCCTCTTGCCATATTAACTTTAATTTGCCTTACTCGGAAGCCTTACGGCATTTTCAAAAATACTCGCATACTTATTTAGGTTATCATTTTCTATTTTCAAAGTCAACAGGACTTAAATAATTAAGGGTTGAGTGACATGTCGTTTTTGGAGGGCTTGGCTCCTCAAAATATCCGGCCAAGATTGACTTTTTCGAAAAATAGGTCGAGTTCGGGGTGTCGCCGATAAAATCGGGGGGCGAAAGACCTGACGGATTGAAAATTAGGATATGTCGGGTTTCTCCGGCGACTTTGTCGCCTTCGGAACGCCGACCCACCTTACTTTTCCAAATAGCCCTCTCTGTCCGCCATTTTTTCGGGCAACCTTAAAGATTTCCCTACGGAAATAATTATATTGCCTTTTTAAGCGCAATAATGTATTAGTCGATAATATCAACATAGGTTTCATCGCCAGCTTAATTCTCAAAACCGTTTTTTCTGAAATATGTTTGCGTTCAGATTTGCAATTAATAGTGATTGAATAAAATCTATCGAAATATAATTACGGAGGTACTATGAGAAGATTCGTCACAACAGTAATAGTTTCATTGACGGTGATGATGATTTTCCGGCCAGCTATGGCGGACAACAAACCTATCGATGAGAGTCTGCAAAAGCGGATGAAATATCTGGGGCTGATCATCCCGGAGGAAGCAAAACAGAGATTTGCAGAATTAGATAAGCGGCCGCCATCCATTTTGCTTAATCCCGATGATGTTTTCGATTGGCGGGAGCTGGGAGGCGTGACACCTGTAAAAGATCAGGGCAATTGCGGTTCCTGTTGGGATTTTGCCGCAACGGGCGCATTTGAATCGGCAGTGTTGATCGCGGATTCGGTCGAATGGGATTTATCCGAACAGCAAGTACTATCCTGCAATTGGGGAGGTTCAAGTTGCGACGGAGGGTGGATGAATAATGCCTATCAGCTTTTTATGTATTATGGCTCAATCGAGGAATACTGCATGCCATACGCCGCCAGTGATTACATCGATTGTATCCAGGACAGCTGCGTGGTGATGGTGATGCAGGAGGATTTATCCGATATCCCCAATAACATCACTGATATCAAGAATGCGCTTTTGATTGGACCAGTATCGACGACATACACGGTATTTGACGACTTTTATTGGGATTGCTACGATAATGTTTACACCTCACCAAACCATGCCGTGGTTATCGTTGGGTGGGATGATAACCTTTGCGGAGGCCAAGGGGGGTGGATTGTCAAGAACAGCTGGGGCGTAAACTGGGGGGATAACGGCTTTTTCTACATCCCATATAATTCCTGCGGTATCGGTCATTACACCCAACGTCCGCTCTATACCAGCCATCTGCCGGAGTTGACCTGCGATCATGAGCAAATCGACGTCTTGGTTCCGTCGGGAGGACAGGCCAGCGATACTCTTCAGATTGGGAATGTGGGCGTGGGAGATTTATATTATCGTATCCTTTCATCTGCCGCTTCCAATGTGGATTCATTCGGATATTATTGGCTTGAATCCGAAAATCTCGTAGGACCCGATTACAGCTGGATTGATATCACCTCCATCGGAAATGCGATTGAGTTCCCTGGAAATCCCAATTACAGCAACTCCGGGCATCTGGATTTGGGATTTGAATTCAATTACTACGGAAATCTGTTTAACAGCATCTGCGTATGTTCCAAAGGATGGGCATCTTTTACGGACAGCACTTCAACCACCAGCTTTAATCGGAATATCCCACACACATCCCTACCGAATGATCTCTTGGCGCCATTCTGGGCGAGCCTGAATCCTGGCGATAGCGGTGGTGTTTATTTCTATTCCAATAATTCGGATTCGGCGGTCATATCCTGGGTTGAGGTTCCTAATAATGTTGGAGACGGGATTTTTACCTTTCAGATAATTCTGGTGGCGCCATATACGATCATTTATCAATACAATTCGATGGGTCCGGGCGGAACGAATCAGGGATCGATCGGTATGGAAAATGGCACTGGCACAGTTGGCTTGGAAATATGCTATGAAGAGGAATTCACAACGGGACAAAAGGCAGTGCAATTTTATCTGGGGCCACCGCCTGGAGAATTTGATTGGCTCGAGGCTGATGTCAGCCATGGCGTCATTCACCCGGCGGAATTCCAAGATATCAATCTCACCTGTTCAGCCACCAGTCATCCTGACGGTATCTACCGGGGTGAATTGGAAGTCTATAATAATGACCCCAATAATGTGTACTTCAAAATCCCGATCATTATGAATGTCGGAGAACAGGCGGTTGGCGATCAGGACGAAGTGCCACAACGGCTTTCTTTGCTTCAGAATTACCCGAATCCTTTTAATGCTCAGACTGAAATTCGTTATACTCTGCCAAAAAGAACTGATGTTAAATTGGAAGTTTTCAACCTTTTGGGCCAACGCGTCGGATTGTTGCAAAATGCGACCCAAAATAAAGGCGAATATGCGGTTAATTGGGATGCTTCAAATCTCTCATCAGGAATTTATTTTTATAAGTTATCGGCTGGAAACAAGATCAACACCAAACGAATGACTCTGGTCAAATAAACATTTCAGAACGAATTCCCAATGGGCTGAATGGTTTATTCAGCCCATTTTTTTTACTTCAATTCCCAAATTGAGTTTTTATTTTCCTGCGGCATTTCGGAATAATTCTCTTTGAGAATAATAAGAATACATTAAATGCCGATAATTCAATAAAGCCAAATCATTATGGATCATCATAGTGGTATTATTGAAATAATAGTAATTAATATGAAATTCGACTAAAGAGGGCTATGAAACTCCGAATTGACCTTGAGGAAGTTGACCGTGTTTGATTCGGCAATATAGGCAGACGGACAGAAATGGCAAAGGCCTGTATTTTGGTGAAAGCTCTATTGCAATGAGACTAATGATCCAAAAGCTAATGATGAAAGGGCATGATTAATCTGATGTCGTCAGAAGGGGGAAGGCCCTTGATTATTCTTGAATCAAGTCCGGTCCAAATCCGAAACACCGGCTTTCAATTCGCGCTCCCTGAATTGGACCAAAATCGCCGAAGAGGATGAAAAGATAAAGCTGTGACACGGTTAACGAAATTATTTTCATTGGTGCGCATTTCCACGCTCGGCACGAAGCTCGCCGTAGCTTTGAGTCTTCCCGTTGCCATCATTTCCATTTTCATTTTTCTATTCTTTCCTGCTTATCAGCGGAAACAGCTAACCGAATGGGAAATGCAGGAATCGGAGAACACAGCCCGGGTGGACGCTAATGCTCTGAGTTTCGCCCTCCGCTCTAATGACATCAAGACCATCCAGGAAATTCTCCGAGGCATAGAGAACTATGACGAAATTAACTACCTGATAGTAGTTGATACCCTCGGTAATGAGCTGGGCGAGTATTATAAAGACAACAAACGACTTCCAGATTCTGCCAAGCTTCGGGACGATAATTATATTTCAGAGGACAATTCCAATTACCACTGCGTAGCCCAAATCAATTACGAAGGAATTAATATCGGAAAACTTTATCTTGGTCACACATTACAAGAGGTAGATAAAGAGGTTGCTGAGAACATGATGATTATTATGATCATCAGCATTTCGATATTAATTCTGGGAGCGCTGGCTTCCTATGCCCTAAGTTCCATTTTGACAAGACCATTAAGGAAAATAACAGAGACAGCAAAGCATATCTCAGAGGGCGATCTAAGCCGCCGTGTTTCTATTTCCACCAAGGATGAGATTGGCAATTTGGCAAATTCGTTCAATCCAATGGTCAACAACCTGGAATCAGCCAATGGTGAGCTCAAGCTCTTAAATACGGAGCTTGAGCTAAGAATAGAAAAAAGGATCGCAGACCTATTGCAGGAAATCGCCAGTCACAAACGAACAGAAGAGGCGTTGCGGGAAAGCGAAGAGCGCTATATGGTCATGACCAAAAATACTGGTCAGATTGTTTATGATTTCAACATCAGAACAGGCGAAATCAGCCGCACCGGAGCCATCGAAGAGATCACCGGTTATACTGATGATGAATATAACCAGGTAACTATCGGTAGATGGAAGGATTTACTCCACAAAGATGACATCCCCCAAGCTGTATCGCTCCTCGAAAAAGCCATTCGAAACGGGACTAATTTCTTCGCCAAGTATCGATTGAAACGCAAGGATGGGAAGTACATCTACATTGAAGATAATGGAACCTGTTTGAAGGATAGGCATGGAACAGCTTACCGCATGCTGGGAACAATGAAAGATGTTACAGAACGTGTGGAGGCTGAGGAGGCCCTGCGGGAGAGCGAAAAATCGCTCAATGACGCCCAGCGACTTGCCCATATAGGAAGCTGGTCATGGATTGTGGAAACTGATGAAGTGAGATGGTCTAAAGAGCTTTATGAAATAACCGGGGAAAATCCGCAATTATTTTCTCCCACATATGCTGGCCTTGCTTTTTTATACACAAAAGAGAGCTGGGAAACCCTTAGGCAAGCGGTGGAAAGGGCAATTAGCAAAGGTATGCCTTATGAAATAGAACTGGATATGGTGCGTCCTGACGGGGAGATACGTTATACCAATACGAGGGGTGAGGCCATAAAGGATGAATCCGGCCGTGTAGTTCGTCTTTATGGTACGGTTCAAGACATCACTGAACACAAGCTGGCCGAGAAAGAGAAGTCCCAGCTCGAAGCCCAGCTTCACCAAACCCAAAAAATGGAAGCCATTGGCACTCTTGCCGGAGGCATTGCTCATGATTTCAACAATATCCTTACTGCGATTATTGGCTATACGGAATTTGCGCGGGACAGCTCGCATGGCGATTCGGATACTCTTAATGATTTAGATGAGGTTATGAAGGCCGCCAATCGCGCAAAAAACCTGGTGCAACAGATTCTCACTTTCAGCCACCGCGACGAGATTTCCCTACAGCCGATTGATATACGACCCGTTGTTAAGGAAGCTCTGAAATTGCTTCGGGCCACCCTGCCTACAACGATATCATTCCAGCAACATATAAATACAAATGGCGAATCGATTCTGGCCGATCCCACCCAAATTCACCAGATTTTGATGAACCTCTGCACCAACGCCTATCATGCAATGCAGGAAACCGGTGGAAATCTCGCAATCGAACTGAAGGTCATCGAAGTCGATGCCAATTTCGTTGCGGCCCATCAAGATTTGAAAGAAGGTAAACATCTGCAGCTAACCGTGAGTGACACGGGGCATGGAATGGATCAAGCCACAATGGAACGTATATTCGAGCCCTTCTTCACTACCAAGAAAGCTGGACAGGGAACGGGCATGGGATTGTCAACTGTGCATGGGATAGTGAAAAAACACGGTGGCATCATAACTGTTTACAGCGAACCGCAAAAGGGAGCGACCTTCAGCGTATATTTTCCTGTCATATCCCGAGAAACGGAGACCAACGATCAGCCCCCTGAACCAACTTCGTATGGAAATGAAAGAATACTATTAGTTGATGATGAGGAACAGGTAGTTGAGTTGGGAAAACGGATGCTGGGGAAACTTGGTTATCAGGCGACTGCCACGACAAGCAGTATGGACGCTATGGAAACCTTCCGAACCAATCCCGACGATTTCGACCTGATTATCACCAACATCACCATGCCGAAGATGACTGGCCTTACTCTGGCAAAAGAGGCGATGAATATCAGGCCGGATATCCCCATCATTTTTATGACGGGATTCAGCGAATTGATCACATCCAAACAAGCTGAGCAACTGGGGATTGCCGGATATATCTCCAAACCTCTCAATCTCACAGATTTTAGCAGAACCCTCCGGCGCGTCCTGGATCAGTATAAGCAGAAAGACGCCGCTGTGTCTATTCATTAACTGGCCTTATTCTCGGCAGATAGCTAAAATAATCGCAATTCGACAGAAAAATATTGACTTCTCACGCCGTATAAATTAATTATCTTGTTTGGCTCATGAGCTTGGGCGGGAATGACACGGTGGGTGTGGCTCAGCTGGTTAGAGCACCAGGTTGTGGCCCTGGTGGCCGTGGGTTCAAATCCCATCACCCACCCTTAAATAGCTTATGGTTTATTAATTTGTGCTGGCTTTCCGCGGCTCAAATACATTTCAAATCAGAATTCGTCCCTATCGTCTAGTGGCCTAGGACACCGCCCTTTCACGGCGGCGACACGGGTTCGACTCCCGTTGGGGACGCTTTTTATTTCCTTGAGAGCCCCTTTATTCGGTAGTCGATAGTTCACCCGACGTGGCGGGCTTGCCCGTCGGAAGATGGCATCAATTAATCGGTTTCAAGGGCAGTTTTTTAATGGTCAGAAAATCGATTGGAGTGCCTAAAGGTTAGGAGGAAATATCATCCTGTCCAGCAAAAAAGGCACTTCAAACCCCTTGACAAGCTTTCAAATTTGGATTATTATTATCGCTCTTTTATATGGACATCAATTAATGAGTAAACAAATAACTTTAACAAATCACTTGTTATTGGAGATGATGATGAAACACTGGATCTCAGTACTTCTAACAATGCTGGTATCATTTCTTCTCATTACTGGCTGTGACAAGAAATCGACAAGACCCCAACCCACTGCTTATGATAATGCCAGCGTTTTTACTGGCGGAATTATGTATGATAAATTCTGGAGCGAGGAGGCAGGGTTTGACCAGAATGATACGAATATAGCGAAATTCGATGCTTACAGCGATTTTTTCCGTTGCAAACAGTGTCATGCTTGGGATTTGCTCGGTAGAAGCGGTTCATATATAAACAGGGCACCCAAAACCACCAGGCCGAGTGTGGCAGACCTGAATCTTTATCAAACCGCACAGGCCAAATCGGCGCAAGAGCTTTTTGATGAAATGAAGAGCACCACCGATAGAAGAGATATCTCATACGACTTGTCCACTTATGACCCCGCCACAAATTTCACGGTTGGCGACCAAATGCCGAATTTCTCACAAATTCTGACAGACGAACAGATTTGGGATATTGTTAAGTTCTTAAAAGAAGGGGCCCTTGATGTAAGCCAGCTTTATGATGCGACTTATACTGGGACCTATCCTACCGGATCTGTTTCCTATTCTAATTTGGGTAGGGATGGAAACGCCACCAACGGAGCAACGTATTTTGGCTCGAATTTGAAATGCGCGGGATGTCACGGTGCTGAAGGAACATTCAGAGAATTGGAAAATATGTCACTTGGCGGTTTTACAAGAAGCAAACCCAATGAAGTGCAACATAAAATAAGATATGGAGCGCTTGGTTCAGTTCCGAAAATGGCGGGAGATTCCACTCTTAGCTTAACCCAGGTGAAGGATTTATACAAGGCTTTGGCCGACACGGCAAACTTTCCGGACTAATTCATTCACTTAATCAGTTCGTCCGCAAGATGGATGGACTGATATTCCGAGAACACTTTGGCGTGAGTAGGGCAGGTTTCGGTGAAACCTGCCCTTTTGTATAGCCGAAGACTTATGACCCAGTTGCTTTGCGGCGCAATATCATTTTCCCTTTAAGATACTACGTCTGGGTAGGCCGGACATTCCTGTCCGGCATTCGCACATCTGCAGACAAGAATGTCTGTGCTACCGGAAACAAATAGAAAGAGGCGGGCACTGAGGTCCGCCCCTACGGAGCATTAATTCGCGGTCAGCCCTGTATGGCCGACTCGCAAATAATCTCCCCTCTCCCATTAATTGGGAGAGGGATTAAAGGTTAGGGAATTACTTAATCAACATCATCCGCTTCACAAACTGATGCCCGCCCGCATTCAATTTGTAGAAATAAATGCCGGATGAATTATGCGAAGCATCCCAGGTGATACTGTGATAGCCCGCTTCCTGATGGCCATCTATTAGCGTCGCCACCTTCTGTCCTAACAGGTTGAACACGGTCAGCTCAACCCGGCCCTCTGACGGCAACGCATAGTTGATTATCGACTGGGCATTGAACGGATTCGGATAGTTCTGCAACAGCGCATACTCCTTCGGAAGAGGATTCTCCACCGATTCGCCCGACAACGGCTCCGTGAATCCGGTCACCGTCCAACTATCCGCGCCCCTTGCCAATCCGCCGGTGATGACCTCGAACGGGAAGGAAGCATCGTCAACCACAGTTGAGGGATAATCGCCCACATAACTGTAATAAGTGTATATCCCCAATGGCGCAAAACCCGGCACCGCCTGATCCAGTTGATAGAACCGGGTCGCTCCCGCAGGAATGTTCAGATTGTTCACTTGCGCCAGCGGTCCATACATCCCATAGCCCGGCACATTCAACATCAACCATCCATCATAAATCAAAGCGCCGCCGGTGGTGTTGGTCACCGAGATATCATAATCGAAACTGCCGCCTCTGGGAACCTGCGTCGGTATCTGATCCGGATGCATCGACAGATCAATCGAAGGCAGACTGCCCACTACATGCAGGTTCACCGGTATGGTCATCGTCGGCAGGGTATGAATAGCGTCCCAGGCATTGATGGTGATGGCGGCGGCGTAATCGCCCACCGTTAACGCGCCCGCATCGAAGCTCAAGGTCAACGGCACCTGGCCGCCGGCAGGAATCACTCCCGTCAACGGATCCACCTCCAACCATCCCGCCGAGAACCTCGCCGCCAGATTGTTGTGAATGTAAGCGGCATTATAAGCCACCTGCAAGCCATCGGTGCCGTTCGCATTCTGAATGCCGACCGTCGCCGATAGCAAATCGCCGGTCATGGTCTGATACTGGAAAGTAATCGCGCCACCCGAAGTTATAATTATCTCAAAGGTGTATGAACCGCTGTCATAGTAATGCGGCACATTCACCCAAGCTATTATCGCGGTGTCGGCAGTGATGTAGCGATACACCGTCCCCGCCGCTCCCGGATTGAGATCATCCCACATCGCTCCCAGCATATTTGTCGGCGCCGAGGGCGAAGGGATATTGGTATTTGAGTATGAAGTTGAGGACGAATTAAAACTGATCCACCCGTTCGAGCAGACCCGGATGCTGTTGTAATTCACACCATAGTAATTGAACACAAACGGCAAGGTGTAGGGCCCCGTGTTGGTGTCATCGCTCATCGTTATCGGCGTCCCGATTGTGGTGATGTCCACCCACTGGAATGTCGGACCGCCCGGCTCATCGGAATCGATCCACTTGTAGCCATACAAATCAGGCCCACCCTGACCCATTACGATCGGTGGATTCGGCTCTTCCGGAACCGAGGCCGATTTGGCATCATTCCCCTCGTAAACTGCAAACGGCGGAGTCTCGGGTAAGACGATATTGCCAATGGCCCCCTTGTCTCCGAAATCATCCGGTATGCTGAAGTTCACATCCAGGCCGCCTTCGTTCTTGAGCACCATCTGACGGGTGGTGGTTCCGCCCGGTGTTATTTCCACATCGAACCAAGAGGGAGTAGCCAGCATACTGGCGCCCGCGGAAGCGACATCGGTATTGTCATCAAAATAAATTGTGTAGTTGCCGCCGACCGGTGGGGTGAACACAATCCTCGGGCCGCCCAGCCCGCCTTCACCATAGGTGCTGACATTTGAGTGCATCGCCTTGACATAGAACTGCAGGG
>PFXJ01000036.1:40129-43853 GCA_002791595.1 candidate division Zixibacteria bacterium CG_4_9_14_3_um_filter_46_8 | reverse complement strand
CATCCCTGGTTATGGAAGGATTGGAATCCCGACGGGAGATTTTATCGATCTCGTCAATATATACAATCCCCCGCTCCGCTTTTGCAAGATCATAATCGGCGGATTGAAGCAGTCGTACCAGCACATTCTCAACATCCTCGCCAACATAACCGGCTTCGGTCAAAACGGTAGCATCGGCGATTGTAAAAGGCACCTTGAGGAACCTGGCCATCGTCTGCGCCAAAAGAGTCTTTCCGGTGCCGGTAGGTCCTATGAGCAAGATATTGGATTTCTCCAATTCCACATCATCATCGTTTCGTGCGGGAAATAGAATGCGCTTGTAATGGTTATAAACCGCCACTGCCAGCGACCTTTTGGCACGATCCTGGCCAATCACATATTCATCAAGGTGCTTCTTGAGCTCATTTGGCTTAGGAAGCACGAAATGGTCAGGCGTGGGGCCGGCGCTGCGGATTTTCTTCAATTCCTGATTGCACAATTCAATGCAATCATTACAGATAGAATTGCCGGTAGAAACAAAGAGATTTTCCACAGATTCCTTGGGCCTTCCGCAAAAGGCGCAATGATTGCGATAATCTCTGACTTTTTTAATTTTGGTCTTATCCACAATATTCCCTAAAAAACCGGATGCTGGCTACGCATCCGGCTCCTAATTCACATCCATAATCTGATCAATCGAGAATAAGCGAAGCAATAGTCAGCTTATTATTTTTTCTTTTCGTAAACTTCATCTACCAGGCCATATTCTTTGGCTTCCACTGCTGATAGGAAGTAATTGCGGTCCGTGTCTTTCTCGATTCGGTCAACCGGTTGGCCTGTATGTTTGGCAAGGATGGCGTTCAAACGTCTCTTATTTTCCAGAAACTCCTTAGTCTGGATCTCAATATCCGAAACCTGCCCCTGGACTCCCCCCCAGGGCTGATGAATCATCACTCGGCAGTTCGGAAGCGCCCCACGTTTGCCCGCCTTTCCGGCGCAAAGAAGTATGGCTCCCATCGATGCCGCCATTCCAACGCAGGTAGTTGCCACCGGCGGTTTTACATACTGCATTGTATCATAAATTGCCAAACCTGCGGTCACCGACCCGCCGGGAGAATTGATATAGACGAAAATATCCTTCTCGGGATCATCCGCTTCCAGAAACAGCATCTGCGCTATCACCAGATTAGCGATATTATCGTCTATGGGCGTGCCGATAAAAATTATTCTGTCCTTGAGCAAACGGGAGTATATGTCGTAGGCCCGTTCAGTGCGCCCGGTTTGCTCGATTACCATTGGAATTAATGGCATATTGTTATTTCCTCTCCGGGGTTATTATGATTGTGTTTTCCTTCTCAAGTTCCTTCTTTTCTTCCCCTATATCTTCAATTTCGGCATTAGCGATGAGAAAATCCAGAACTTTTTGCTCCAGAAGATCCTCTTTAACACGCTCCAGACGCCCCTCACCCTGCAGATACCTATTCACCTCATCTTCATTGGCGCCGCTGTTTTGTGCCACTTTCCCGCGATATTCCTTCATATCGCTATCGGTAATTTTGATATTCTGCTCGTCAGCAATGGCGTCTCTCAAGTAAAACCAGCGAATATGATTATCGGCTACCGGCTTAAGGTCATCGCGCAATTTATCTTCATCCAATTTCTCGTTTCTGGATTTATAATTCTTTACCAAATTCTCAAGGTAATGTTCCATCACCGATTGGGGCAATTCGAACTGGTTTTTTTCAGTTAGTTGCCGTACCGCTTGATCTTCCAAATCGCGGCGCACATTCCGTTCCGAACGTTGCTGTAGGTCGAAACGCACTTTTTCGGGAAGTTTCTCCGGCGGCAAGGAGGTTCCATCCTCATCTTTCAATCGGAGCGCTCCAATTAATTCAGGGTCGGTTTCAGGAAGTTTTTTCTCGCGAATGTTTTTTACTTTGGCGCGGTAATTAAAAGTGAAATTGGCCAGCTCCTTCTCAAAATAATCCTTTGGGTATTTGACCATAAATTCTGCTTCTTCACCGACAGTTTTTCCCGTAAGATTATCCACAAATTCAGGTAATGATTTCTCTTTGTCGAGTTGGATATTCATTGTTCCCAGATTTTTTACTTCGCCGATATTATCGCCTCCCTTCAGCCTCGTCATATCCACTATTACGATGTCGCCTTCTCTGGATGGACGATCAACATCATTTGCAACAGCAAGACGTTCCTTAAGAACCCGAATCCCCATATCAACGTCATGGTCGGTAATCTTGTATGGTTTGCGCTTCAATTTCAATCCTGTGAATCCGACCGGTTTGACCTCCGGCTGGATATCCAATATGGCACGGAAGGTTAGCGGCTCCCCTCGTTTCAAGTTGACATCCTTCAATTCCGGCTCGCCCACTGGCCGGATATTGGCCTTTTCCAGCGCCTCACTAAAAGCATCCGTCAGCATCTTTTCCATTACAGTCTCGAATATTTCGGACTTATATCTGGTTTGTATGATATGTTCGGGAGCTCTGCCAGGACGAAATCCGTCAACCTTAACTTCCTTCTTGAGATTATCGGTCGCATCCTTAAAGCGAAACTCAACATCTTTTGCTTCAACTCTTATGTCCAAAATTCGTCGGACACCCTTGCCTTCGGTTACCTTGACTTCAATCTCCATAAAACCGCCTTCTGCTTCAGAGTTCAGATGTGCGAAAGGGGGGACTCGAACCCCCACCCCGTGAGGGACCGGATCCTAAGTCCGGCGCGTCTGCCAATTCCGCCACTCTCGCATTCATTCACAATTTATCATAATACTTAGTATTTCCCAATATGTCAAATATATCCGCAAACCCGCCCCACATTTTTTCAAGTTATAGCATTTTTAATCTATATCTCCTCCGAAAAATTTTCATTGAATTCGCCCTCCTTAAAATGTATAATAGCCATTTGATATTCGGCAAGAACCTTTTAATAGGAGATATTATGAAATCGTTGGGTTATATGGAAGGAACCGACCCGAAAGTTCTAACTACCGCCATCATTGAAGGATATGAAACCCTTCCTCTCTCTAATGGCTGGGATAATCACGGCAAGAACATTGCCCATATCACCAACTCCGATAACCTGGCCCTCGTGATCGGCTACCTTCATAAATTCATCGCCATATTCACCCATCAAAGCATTGGCAGTATGCTGGCAGGAGTCAAAGCCTACAATATCCCGATGCTGGTAATTGTGCCTAAAGATATGCATGACCGCGCCGGAAAATATTTCAAAGTGGATGGCATCGAATACAAATTTGTCGATCCCGCGGACATCTCCAGAGAAGTTTTGGCGATTTTGAGCAAGAAGAATTAGCGAATGTTCTCGCCCCAACTTGCTGATTTTAAATAGATTGATTTAGTCAGCCAAGCCGAACATCAGGATATTGGAGATGATGGGCGGTGTGGCATTAATTATGCCGATAAGCTGATAGCGGCCGCCCCGGACCCATTTGCCCTGACGATCCTTGCAGGGCCAGACTCCCCCAAATTCCTTAGACTCTCCGGGTTTCAGTTCCAACTCTTTAAGGCCGGTGGGATAATGCTCATCTTCGGAGTAGCGATAAACCAATTCGCTCTTCTGATAGATAAAAAAATCAAATGCGCCGCCATCAGGGAATTTCAATTTCAATGGTTTATCCGTATTGTTGGTCAGGCGCATTTCCATATCGAATGGAGAGCCGAGGGCGTAACCCATGGAACGGCTAAGAATCTTGAGCTCCAGCGCC
>PFXJ01000036.1:13188-40050 GCA_002791595.1 candidate division Zixibacteria bacterium CG_4_9_14_3_um_filter_46_8 | reverse complement strand
CCGCAATATCCGCCAACGACACCGCAACCGGATATTCCGATAAGAACTATTAGAAAAAGGGGTATGATAATTGAAATATGCTTCATCCGTTCATCCACCATTATATAGAATATAGCATAGAACACACGATATTGAAAATAAAAAATGGCGTCGGCGAATGGGGCTTCGGGTATTTTTTGATAATGTCTTGACACATCATCACAATCCTGATAAAATATTCCATTAATGCCAGATGAACCTCCCGACAAGACATGCCAGTATAAATATTCCACTGGGGAACTCTGCGGCAAGCTGGTCAATTTCCCCCACGATGAGGACTACTGCGTCTTCCACGCCCCCAGCGGGAGGGTGGCATGTTCAAACTATGGGAGGAAAATGGGAGGATGGGGTTTGGACATGATTAGATTATCCTTATTATCATGGCCAGCTGGTCTCCGAATTGCATTCAGAGACCAGTTGACCATGCCACCTCCCCGGTAGGCCGGACATTCGTGTCCGGCATGTTGATCAGCAGAAACAGTGGGTCAAGATCCCTGTGATCTTGACGCACGCAAATTGAAGTCAAGACTGCGAGGGTCTTGACCTACAAAATTCTTGAGCAATATGTGGGCGGGCGGGCTTGCCCCCCGCAAATCAAATGTCGGGGGCAAGCCTCTGACCTACTTCAATAATGTCATCCGCTTCGTAATCACCTTTCCTCCGGCAGTCAACCGATAGAAATAAATCCCGCTGGAATAATTCGAGGCATCCCAGATTACTGAATGGTCTCCCGCCACTAATTGCCCATCAACTATCGTTGCCACCTCCTGACCGAGCAGATTATAGATTCTCAAATTGACGTGACCTGATTTAGGAATCCCGAATTCAATCGTTGTCTTGGCGTTGAATGGATTCGGATAATTCCCCTTCAAAAATGCCCGTTTCGGCAAACCGGTGTCATCGTCATAAGGAATTCCAGTCTCCGGCTTGAAGGTGAGATTATTGGTATGCTGGGGATCATGACAGCTCATCGGCCAAGGGAATCGCTCCGGCTCGTAAGGAATACCAGTTAGTTTATATACATACACGATCTGCTGGCCTGAATCAGGATAGACCGCTTGAAAAGCCATTTCGACAATCCCATCATTATCAATATCAGATAGGGAAACACCGCCTGGAAATGTAGTTCCCACCACCCACAGGGGGAAATATTCCAAAACCTCTCCCCATTGGTTTAGTCCCCAGATCCGCCCCATCCAAGGTTGGGAAATTGAATCGCGAATAGCGAGATTGTAGTTGAATAAATAATCCATAAACCCATCGCCATCAATATCGCCGATGGTCGCTTGGTCATAGCTTCCAGCAGCATAGTCACCATGGTCAAATGGCCATCCTGGAACAGTACTGCCTGCCTCGCTAACGAGATGATAATTGCCGCCCCAAAAAGTGCCAATGGCAAAATAATAATCTCCACGGGAGGTGTTTTGGGAAACCGCCGCCCCAGTCATGCTTTCATCCGAATAGAAATAGGGCCAATTATCAATCATCTGACCGTGATTATCAAAAACCCCGAAGTAATAATCAGCATTATCAGGCCAATGAGACTCATAATAAACTTGAGCTATTTCCAGAAATCCGTCCCCCTCAAGATCAAAGAGCGAGGGAGCGCCCCTTGACCACAAATTCTCTCCCTGCAAAGTAAGTTCCACCGGGAAGCCATCGACTATAGTTCCGTCAACCTTGAATGCAAAAAGATCATATCGTCTGTCGGCCCATCCATCGCCCCCAACAACTATTTCCGGCTCGGAGTCGTTATCGATGTCACCGACCGCAATACCATAGACAAAAATATCTTCCACTGGCCATCCTGGGAGCATTTCGCCGTTTCCCCGATATACCCTCAACTCCCGGATTGTGTCGGGGTAATGTTGATACAATCCTATAATGATCTCATCGGCAGAGTCCCCATCCAAATCATGCAGGGCAAGTTGCCTGGCCGAGCCATTAGCCGCCATATCGATGGGGAATCCCGAACACATGCTGCCATCAGCATGTAAGGCAATCAATGCTGAATGCCTTTCCCAAGCATTTCTCCAGTCGCATACTATTTCTGGTTCATTATCACCATCGATATCACCCACCACAGGCGAATTGACAAAATTATCAAGTATATTCCCGGTTTCATAGGGCCACCCGGGCAATTCATTGCCCACATAATCAAAACAATGAATCTTGTTTCCAAAGCTCAATAAGATCTCTTGGTATCCATCGATGTTGAGGTCGAAAAGAGTCAGGCCCTGCATTGGTGCGGATAATGTCGCTTCGCCAGTAATTGCCACTGGCCAGCCAGGCATCAGAATCGGTTCTTGCGAATAAGCAATACTGCTAAGAAAAGCAACCAAACTCATGGTGCAGCATTTGACACTATTTATCATAACGCATTCCTAATCCCAATGGTGAGGGGCTGATATTCCCTCTATCAGCCCCCTCGATTTATCTAATTATGGTTCCTGGTCCTGACATTCCGGCTCAGGCTGAGATACTAAGTAGAGATCTATAGTGATGGTTCCCGAGCTTGACTTAACTCCCCAATGGGCGTCCCACTTACCGGTCTGCCCGGTGCCATAAACTGCTTTTAGGCAATAATTACCGGTATCATGAAGGCGACCTATTCTGTATAGGCCTTCTTGGTAGCCACTGGTATATGAGGTAGCTGAATAGGTCTGATCTCCGATCCTTAGAGTAACTGGCACCTCACTCTGGGCAACTCCATCGACATAGGTAATACCCGTGAAGCAAGGCACCCGGTCTTCGGTAAGCGCTTGATTGAACGAAAAAACGATGATAATCGCAATTACCGGTAGTATTAGCAAAAGCAAATTTTTCTTATTCATTTATCCATACCTCTAATTTGTTCTAATGTAGATTATTAGTACTTTGATTTGATCTCGAAATATTGGATGAAAAAAGTGACGGGCCTCGCGCGGTCCAAAAACCATAATAGCTAACTGCCCCCCCCTCAATAGTTTATAAAATTGGATTTTTGGCTTCCAGCCCATAACATTCCCATCGAGTATTTTTATATTAACGTAATACTATCCTTATACTTGTATAAAGTCAAGGAATTTTTCATATTTCCGAGGGTTATTAATTTTGCCGGTCAGTATTTGAGGCTGGCGCAAACGGGGATGTCCGCCGCCCACAGCGAAAAGCGGGGCAGGGACGCCCCGCGCTACGGAATTATGCATGTTGGTAAGTTCCGTCGGGTCTTAGCCCAGAAGGAGTCTGGGCGTTACCTGACGGCATGGTTTCTCTTAAGCTGTCAGGTCACATTTCCCCCGCCGAAGCGGGGAGGCCAAGACCCGACAGAACAGGATTTTGCCGCTCAGCATTGAGATTGTGGCAGACGGGGACATTTGCCGCCCACAGATGAGGACTTCTGCCGCGGAAAGCAACAAACGGGGCAGGGACGCCCCGCGCTACGGAATCGCACTTCTTATGCTGCTGTAGAGGCAGGGCTCCATATCATGTTGGTCTGGTGAAAGGGCGAAAACTCAATTTCGTTTGAAGTATGTTTTGACCAGTTCCGGGCCTTTTTCAAATGACCAGGCCACAAAGCCCCTTCCCTTAGCCATATCTACCAACGGCGCAGGGACAAATGGAGTGGTCAATTCATATATTTCATCGTCTTTGAGTTGGTTGATGTCATTCATCACCTGGCCCATCGGATGGCCGCCTTGCTCGATAATGGTTCGTGCATCCAATCTATTCACGATTCTAGATAGATCCAACCATTCAGGTCTGTCTGATTGCACCGATTCATCAAGCTGTACACCGTCAAGTTGTTCCAATCCGGCTTCTTTGCGAAGAGTATTGATCAGCAAGCCAAGCGAAATGTTGCCCATCTGAGCTACCTGATGGAGATTAGCAACTTTGCCGACTGTTTTTCTCAGGACCGGATTTTTCAATTTCGAAAACGCCGGCGCCATCTTAATTAGCACTTCCTCCAGATGAGGGTAAGCGTTAAGCATTTTGCCGACCTTCGTTTCAGGAGTGATTTGAAATCTATTTTTCTGCTCGGTCAAATCATCAATCCGTTTGTGAATAAGAGAGTAATCTCTGCTCTCCTTCCAGCTTTCTCTTGCCAGTGAGATCCTGGCTTACTTCCAACGTCCCCAAATACTCGCCACCTTTTCCCCGGAGAGCATAATACTCTATATGAATGAATCGCCCACCCATATTAATCCAAAAGGCACAACGGTCTTCTTTGCCGGATTTGAAATCGGATATTATCTTTTCCACGATATGGACGCTGGCGGGAGGATGGCAGAATTGGACTTTGCGCCCTAAAATGGCACGGCTTCGGGCAAAAATGCGTTCCCTGCCTCGGGTGAAATAGCGCACAGTGTCATCCTGGTCCACAAAGGTAAGATCGAATGGGATGGTATTCAACAAAGCATTGAGTTCTGGAATTGTAAGACTGCCAGTGGGAAGTTGGATTCTGTATTCCTCAGATGTCAAATCCTCCTGGCTTACAATTCCTTCTGGTTTCCACTCATCCACTGGGTCAAATAAGCAAAAGCCGATTTCGATGCTCTGCTGATGAACTTCATACCACTCCGAATCCGTCAAGGTGTCCAGACACATTGGAAATAGGATTTCTTCCTCCTTGAAAATCATCTCCTCTATGGAGTTGGAGGCAGGCTTAAGCACCAAATCAATAACTGCCTTGGCTTCACCCGCGCTTATGGATTCTGATTGGCTGACCGCTTCGATTGCCGCCTTCATCAATTCCCTGGTCTCATCATGCTTGCCCCACATTACCTTGGGAGGGCCGGTGATGCCGTGCTTCTCCATATAGGGGAAGAGGAGATTTTCTTTTCTGAGATAGTGCTTCTCCACATCCATTAGGGCGTTAAAATGGATGCGTATTTGATGCCACAATTCGGTGGCGTTATCGGATTCATTCAATTCAGCGATCATAGCAAACAGCTTGGATAACGAATCGATTTCGAAGCCGAGGGCGCGGTTCTCCTGTTTGAAGGTATGAACAGGATGCCCTGCAGGAGCCGATTGGGCTTTCTGATGGGAAATGATCCCCTTTAGAGCGGCGGTGTGAACATCGCAAAGTTTAAGGATTTCTTCTTGTGGTAATCCCTCAGCGATCAATTCCTGTTCCACCTGCACTACTTGATCATAGGGGACTTCGCCCATCAGCCGAAGCAACTGGTTCCGGACAGCTTCGGGCGCACTGCCTTCGTGAAGCTGTAATATCATATGTTTAAGCAATTCTTTTCTTTTGGAAGCATTATTAATCAATTCACTCATATTTGCTCTGCCTTCATCATAATTTAATTCTCAAGACAATATAGTCGATGATGGTCGATGACGCAAAAACCATTTTCCAATTCGGCTATGTTCGGGGCTGAGATGGATTTATATGGTAATTTCTCTTGAAAACGCCACCCAATCCAGCGCTGGTCAATTTGAAAATGGTTCGGGGATTGCCGACATAATTCAATATGTCGTGATAACTGCGATGGGCCGAAACGGCATCGAAAAGAAGGTTATTGATAACCGATTCGGATTTGGCGAGTTCCATAATGTTATCCAGCATACGGAGCTTGGTGCCGATAATGGCCAGGATACGGAAAACTTTCCCATAGTTCATATCATCAAAATAGCCGGCGCAATATTCTCTGAATTTCTGAAAAGCGGCGGCCGAGATACCGTGTTCAATGATCACCCTCGCCGCATAGTAGCCGGTAATGACTCCGGTATTGACTCCCTTTCCTTTGAATGGTCTTAGGAGGCCAGTGGCATCGCCAATGGTGATGTATCGATCCCCATAAATACCGGAGGCTTTGCCTGAAGGGAATTTGCCTTTGAAGATGTTCAATTTATCCTGATAGGTGGGAAATTCGGGGGGCAGCAATTCTCTCAGAGGTTTAAGACTGAGAAAAGTCTGCATCATTCTGGCATCGACATGCTTGCCGGCGATATTGATAGTAAGGTGGTTTCTCTTGGGAGTTATGGCTCCGAATTCAATCTTGCTGACCCCGGGCAGGAAAGCATGAATTCGGTTTCCGAAGGACTGCATATGTTCATCGCCGGGATGGACATTGGTGACGATGCTATAGATAAGCGAAGGAGGTCGATAGGAGGTTTGTTTTGAAAATACCTGCGTGGTCCCATCATCGCATCCGAAAGCGCCAACCACCACATCGGCACGAAGATGGTCTCCTTCACTATAGACACGCACGCAATCAGAATAAAATTCCAATTCAGTAACTCGGGCCGATACTACTTTCACGCCTCTCATAACCACTTGATTCAAGAGATAATCATCAAATGTTATTCGTCGCAGAGCGTAGGAAACCTCGCCCTCGCGCACCAAGTCAACTTCATTTCGTGCCCCGTGAAGCATATAGCCATCGATGGTTCTCTGGACCAATTTTCTCGGAAACGGCACATCAAGATAATCCTCAAGGATTTTATCGATCGGGGGAGAAAGAACTCCGGCGCACTGGTTGTATTGTTTGCCTACGGAGAAGTTCTTGCCTTCGTATAGAACCACATTAATGCCAATTCCCTTCTCTCTGGCGAGGTTTTTTAGGGCAATTGCGCAAGAAGCGCCTGCCGGCCCGCCGCCAATTACCGCGACCGTCCCGCCATTCTGGAGTTTTTCCAATGAATCGTATTTCAATTATCTAATACCTCAAGGCTTGGTTGTCATTCCCAAGAGGGTTTTGACCCATTCAGCCAATATACCGAGCATCATCTTAGGACTGAACACCTGCTTGAAAATCTGTCTGTATGATTGATTTCCTGTAAGCATATTCCATAGTATCTCCTGCGTGGCAATACCTATTTGGCTTTGCTGCCGTTGAGCAAGCCTTGCTTTGGCGGAATTAAAGCCTCTCCATCTTGATAGTCGGCTATCCAAGCCAAAAAGAATACTGCCAAACCGGTTGTCGTTGGCAATCAGCGCCATTCCCGGTTTATAAAATCCTTCCTTGAAATCATCATTTGATATGCCTCGATCGAAGGCAGTCGAGGCCGCCATCTTAGCTGTAAGAAAGGCGGAATCCAAACCATTTTTATAATATCTCGTCATTCCGGCATCTCCGACAACAACCAATCTATCCGCAAATGGTTTTTTGGCTGGACCAATGCTCATTCTCGAATGGCAGAAACACGCTGGCGATAGAGGTAGAGATGATTCGGAAACAAGATTTTCAACAATTGGATGGGCCAGAAATTGCTCCAGATTCTCCCGGCAGGAATCCTTCCTGGTAATCATAGAGACCGTCAAATAACCTTGCTTGGGAATGATGGCGGCAAGTTTGACCGATGGAATTCTCAAAAAGAAGGTATGGATAAATTCACTAAGATATTCATTATCAAGGTTATCTACGGGAATCTCGGAAAGGCAGCAGATTAAGCTTTTCGGAGGATGGTAACCAAATCCTAATTGAGTGAGCACATTCAGAAAGTTAGTATTCAATCCTGTTGCGGCGACCAGTAGATCCACCACTATTTCGGATCGGGCATCCTTTTCGCCATAGGTGATAAGAAATTTGCCGCTTCCTGGAATCCTCTTGACTTCGCGCACTCGCGCTCGGATTATCTCTGCTCCCTCATTAAGAACGTGCTGGACCATATAGTCATCAAAGCTGATAACTCCTTTGGATTCGATATTACGTGGGCCATTCCCGCGGTAAACCGTTGTTATCTCTTTGCGGCCATGGATATTCAGGAGCTTAAAGCTGGATTGCTCAGTATGAATATAATAACCTGAGATCCTCTTTTGAATACATCTTTCCGGAACAACTATCTCTTCCTCTTCAAGGAGATTACATAATGGTTCTGATACAACGCCCGCACAGAGGTTACACCCCCTCGGACCGGTTATGAGAAAATCTTTGCCATCGAGGATGCAGACCTTTATTGGCACCCCTCTTTTTCTTGCTTGCTTAAGGATGAAATGCGAAAAGAAACTTCCCGCCGGGCCGCCACCAACGACTCCAATTACAGCGCCGTCTATCAATTTTATCGCATTCCGCATGTCAGCACCAATTATCAATAATCATATCAAATATAACCTAAATGAACAATTATAAAAATATATATTTGATGCTTTGCGATTGCATATTGATTAATATGGGATGCTTTCTAAAGCACTCAAATGATGTTGGTATTTTCAAATTTGGATAGATGAGGATTTTATAATGCGACTTAGATATTTGATGGCGGTAGCGGCTGCAGCGCTCACCTTGCATAGTTGCGGAAAGACCGAAAAGAAATCGCCGATGCTCAACGGTATGCCTGATTTGATTCTATGCCAGGCTCAATTCCGTAATGAGACCGGCGTTGACGGGAAAGTCCAAAGGGTTGCGGGCGCCGCCAGAATGGTTTTGGCGTATCAGAGCAATGGAGGCTTCGAAACGGAGCTAATTGAGGACAAGGAGAGTAATGTATTTCATAAGGCGATCCCCTACATCAACCATGAGGGCAAAGAAGGCATACTTTCCATCGGAGGAAATGATGCCTATATGAAATTTTGGACACGAAGCGGCGGCAAGTGGATATCGGAAACTTTGTATAAGGGCGAATTTGGGAGCAGTAATAACCGCCTTCGCGACATTGAGATTGGCGATGTTACCGGTGATGGTCAGGATGATATTGTCCTGGCAACTCACGACCAGGGGGTTGTTCTGGTATTGCAGTACAAGGAAAACCGTTGGCAACCCACCGAACTCGATCGAAGCCCGGATACCTATGTTCACGAAATTGAACTGGGAGATGTTGATCGAGATGGCATCCAAGAAATTTTCGCCACTCCCAGTGCACCCAACAAATATGATGGCACTATACAGCCGGGTCTAATACCGATGTACGATTATAAAAATGGGAAATTCATACGGACGGTCGTGGAGGATTTTGGAAACAGGCATGCGAAGGAGATCCTCTGCGCGGACCTGGAAGATGACGGACAGATGGAGCTATATTGCGCCCTGGAGGCCACGATGAAAAAGGTTCCTATCCAAGGAGGTTCCAAGATGGCAGTTTCAGGCGATAGCCCAGCATTGGTTAAGAGATATGACTTTCAACAAAATGGGCGTATCGATATCCGGACTTTTCTGACCCTTCGGGATCTAAAATGCCGTTTTCTGACTATTGGGGAAACCGATGGGGACCCGCAGAAAGAAATGGTAATCTCGCCGATGAAAACCGGAGTGTGGGTGGTTGACTTCGCAAATGGCAAATGGAACCAACTACAGATTGACAGGCAATCCAGCGGATTTGAACACGCCACGGTGGTGGCAGATATTGATAATAATGGGGTCGATGAGATCTATGTTGTTGCCGAAGAACAGCGGGTTTTGCGCAGATATACCTGGACCGATTCATATTATAAAACCGAGGATATTCTCCCCATAGGTGAAGGCTTCATAACATTCGGAATTATGCCGGGGAAAATTGCCGCATATAAGCGGATGGAAGAAATCAGAAAAACGTCACCCCAAAAGGTGCAAATCGCAAAGCAATAAAAAGCGGTAATAGGATTGGAAATACCCGGAACCAAGACCAATCTGACGATATTTATTGAATAAAGAAAGCTTTAAGATTGAGGAAAAGCAATGGATGCAATTTTTCCAAACGAAATAGAAAAAAAGCTGGGAGAATTAGAAAAGGAACTGCTCTCGAAGAAAAAGGAATTGACCAAGCTCAGACGCAGTCTTCCTCACGAAGAGATCGAAGACTATATCCTATATGGCTCACAGGGAGAGAGAGTGAGGTTGTCAGAATTATTTGGCGGCAGGAATGAGCTTCTTTTGATTCACAATATGGGTAAAGGATGTACCTACTGCACAATGTGGGCGGATGGGTTCAACGGAATATTACCACATCTCGAAAATAAGGCCGCTTTCGCACTGGTATCGCCTGACGATCCGGAAACTCAAAGAAAATTCGCAGAAAGCAGAGATTGGAAATTCAGAATGCTATCCTGCAAGGGGACTTCATTTGCGAAGGATCTCGGATTTCAAGGCGAGGATGGAGGTTATTGGCCGGGCGTGTCAACTTTCCAAAAAAATGCCGATGGCAGAATATTTCGCGTGTCACGCGATTTCTTTGGCCCCGGTGATAATTATTGCAGTGTCTGGCATTTATTCGATCTTCTGCCCAACGGTCCCGGCGATTGGCAGCCAAAATATGCTTATTAGAATTTAGGGGGACGGACAAGAATCATCCGGTGTATTTCTTGAACACCAGCACGGCATTATGGCCGCCAAACCCAAGAGAATTCGATAGGGCGTAATTAATTCGCCGCTCGGTGACATGGTTGGGGGAACAATCAAGATCGCATTCCGGATCGGGCGTCTGGTAGTTGATAGTGGGGTGAATTTTGTTGTCACGAATCGATAAAGCAGTGATAACTGACTCTATACCTCCCGCTCCGCCAAGAAGATGCCCAATAGCAGATTTCGAGGAATTGATTGTAAGTTTGTATGCATGTTCCCCAAAAACGCTCTTGATTCCTATGGTCTCGGAAATATCGCCCAGCGGAGTGGCTGTCCCGTGAGCATTTATATAATCTACCTGTTCGGGTTTAATGCCGGCATCTTTAAGCGCCATTTTCATCGCCAAGGCGGCCCCCTTCCCCTCCGGTTCCGGCGCCAGCATGTGGTAAGCATCGGCCGATTTGCCATAGCCTACGACTTCAGCATAGATTTTGGCTCCCCTGCTTCGGGCACGTTCCAACTCCTCGAGTATCATCAATCCGGACCCTTCCCCCAGCACAAATCCATCCCGATTCTTATCAAATGGCCTGGATGCTTTTCCCGGCTCATCATTGCGGGTGGACATCGCTTTGACGATGCAGAATCCGGCGAAGGCATAGCGAAATGTAGTTGCCTCAGAACCTCCGGCCACGAATACGTCCGCCTCATCCAACTGTATCGATCTGAATGCTTCGCCAATGGCATGAGCGCCTCCGGCGCAGGCTGAAACCGTAGCGAAATTAGGACCCATAAACTTGTATTTAATGGCGACAAAGCCCGCCGCCATATTCGTGACCATCATCGGCATCAGGTATGGTGAGACTCGCCCGGGACCGCGTTCCCGCAGAACTTCATACTGCCCGATTAATGTAGTGACTCCTCCAATGCTTGAGCCGATAATGACACCGGTCCTCTCGGAATCATAACCATCTGAGAGGATTCTGCTGTCTTCAAGAGCTTCCTTGGCGGCAATCAACGCATATTGTTGGTAAAGATCCAAATGGCGAAGTTCCTTGCGATCGAAATATTGCAGAGGGTCATAGTTTTTTATCTCAGCCGCAATCTTCGTAGGCAGATCCTTCGTATCAAAGCGCGTGACAGGACCAGTGCCGGAGCGGCCCTCAAGCAATCCTTCCCACAGTTCGGGCGCCGTAAATCCCAAGGGCGAAATTGCGCCCAAGCCCGTAACCACAACTCTCCGTCTCATCATTTCCTCAGTCAAATCGATTTATAAAATCCTACTGATAATCATCGCTTCAAAATATCCGGACTTTAGTCGTTCGGCAAGTCCTTTTACAGGACCGTCACTAAGTATTCCCCTACATTTCCTATTATTAGAACCCAATTGATCGCTCTATAAGAAAAATGCATTTATTGTTAGAATTGCCAAATTCAATCCTTGATAATCCATTTGCAAAGTATTAAATTGATTTGGATTTTGAATAAATGCTTTGGAGTTTTCTAACGGAGAAGACAGATGGAAGATATCATCTATTTAGATAATGCCTCTACTACCTGGCCGAAGCCGGAAATCGTTTATGAATATATGATCGATTTTTATAAAAGGATGGGGGTGAATCCGGGACGAAGTGGTTTTGATAAAGCCATAGAAGCAGGAAACGTGCTCGAAAGCTTGAGGAAGCGGCTCACCGCATTTTTTGGCGGCGACCTAGATGCACCGGAGCGATTATGCTTCGGCTATAATGCTACCGATGCCCTTAATCTTATCATCCAGGGGCTTCTGTCGGCAGGGGATCATGTTGTAACTACCAACCTGGAGCATAACTCCGTAATCAGGCCAATCAACCATCTGGTTCGCGATGGCGGAGTTGAGGCGACTTTTGTCCCCTTCAACAATGAAGGTTTCATCGAACCTGATGATATCCAAAATGCTATTAAAGCTAACACAAAGCTGGTGATTGTGAATCATGGTTCGAATGTTATCGGGACCGTTCAGCCGCTAAGAGAGATCGGGGAGATTTGCCGTAATGCTGGAGTCCTTTTTGCGATCGATTCCTCGCAGACCGCAGGTGTAGTTCCCATAAATATGAGACAGATGAATATCGATGTGCTGGCATTTACGGGCCACAAGGCCCTGATGGGATCCACCGGCATCGGTGGGCTTTGTGTCCGCAAGGGTGTGGATATCCATCACTCCAGAAGCGGCGGGACTGGCGTGCGCTCTGCCTATCCATATCATTTGGATGAATACCCATGGCGAATGGAATTCGGCACTACCAATATGGTTGGCATCGCGGCGCTGTGGGCTGGTCAGGATTGGTTGGAGAAAAAGGGAATCGACAATATTTATGCCCACGAGATGCGGCTGGCCAGAAAATTGGTGCAGGGATTCCGGGAGGTGGAAGGCGTCAAAATTTATTGCTGGGATGAGATGGAAAATCATCTGGCGACCGTGACCATCAATATGGAGGGCCTCGAAGCTGGTGACGTGGGGATAATGCTGGATGTCGATTACAACATTGCCACCCGAACCGGCCTTCATTGCGCTCCTCTGGTTCATAGGCAAATCGGCACCGAGAATATCCATGGCGGAGTGAGATTTTCCGTTGGAGCATTCAATACTGAAGATCACATAGATGCAGCCATCGAAGCGATTTCGGAGATTTCCAAGATAAGCTTGTCGACATCCTCTCAGACGGCGAGGAAAAGCTGATTTCCGAGAGCAGAATTAATCTAATAGAATAGCCTCATTTGCGGCCAGGCTTTTTGAAGCGGAATCTTTATCCCGCGCCAGATATAAACCGGCTGATTGTTTTCGTACCAGATCACATATTTATTCTTCACGGTGGCCGCTTGTTCGACTTGATTATATGCCGGTTTTAGGCTCTGCATGCGAACACCAATAGTAATCATAATTTCTCCAGTATGATCCCGTGGACCCCAGTACCAGTAACTATTATGAGAACAAATCACTTTGGGAAGCCCGTATTTCTTTCCAAAGAAATCTATCGCGGCGGCCTGTCCATAATTATTAGCGGAAACGGCACACTGGGCTTTCTCCTCCGGCGGCAGGTTGTTATAAACTTGCGCGACAGTAGCAACCATCTCTTCCCAACCATGCATATCAGCGAATACACCCGGCATCTGTATCTCCACGGGGCCATTTTCCTGATCGGATTTCCCGGCCAAACCCCAGAAATCTATGTATTTTGCGAGAGTATCAACCGGCAATATTGGCAACCCTATTGGCGCGATTACAATACCGCTCACAACTAAGATGGCAAGAATCGCAGATTTTGCCCACCTCCATTTCCTCGCTGAAATAATTCTTTCAATGAGCACTGCTCCTGAAGCAAAAATGACCGGGTAGATAGGAGCAAGGTAATAAACTTTGGCTTTTGATAACACAAAGAGGACGAATAATGCCACATACGTCCAGCCGAAAAGGCGATATCGCTCTCCCTTCTTAACTATCAGCAGGTAATAAATCCCGACCAACAGGACAAGAAACAGCAAAGGGTTTAGATCATAGATTTGGCTAAGGAAAAATTGCAATGGATCAATAGCAGGCATTCTGTTTATCTTGGCTTTGCTCAGGAACTCAATTGTTGGCCAACCATTACTAATCTCCCAGAGAAGATTCGGGAGGAATATAATCAAGGCTATGCCGCCGGCATACCAAGGCCATTTGGTCAGGAGAAATTTGCGATCTTTGGTAGCCAACAAACCAACCAGCAAGCCAAAGCATAGGAACACCATCGTATGCTTGGTCATCAAGCCAATGCCGATGGCGATGCCTATAAGTATCCAAACCTTGGGCTTATTATATTTCAGGATTAAGACCATCAGATATAAGACGATTGCCCAGAAGAGAGTGTCAAAAGCATTGGTGGTGAAGATAGTATTCATGCTCAAATAAATATTGGTAACAATACCACAAACCGCCGCCAAAACTTGAGCATAACGGTTGCCTCCCATTTCGCGGGTAATCAGGCCGATCATAAATATCAACGCCGCTCCGGCTAGGGCGGGGAGCAAACGCAACGCAAATAAGGAGTCCCCAAGGGTATTTCTGATAATAGCCGCCAAAAGAGGAGTTAGCGGCGGATGATCAACATATCCAAAACTCAAATGCTCGCCGCAAGCCAGATAATACAACTCATCCCGGTTATATCCATATTGGCTGTTGGTGAGAAGGTGGATGAGAAGTTTGATGAGCGCGAGGAGCAGGATTATGGCTGTATCGCTCTTAAAGAACGATGAATATGATTTCCTTTCGCTGATTATCTTTTCAGCCGCTTTTCCTTTGGACATCTATGAATTCATTTCCAAATCGATTATTCTTAAATGAAATATAATACCGGTCGATGCAATGTTTGGCAAAACATAAATCAATGATAAATGAAGGAAACAATGGCAAAAAAAAGCCCGGCAATACCGGGCTTGATTAGAAATAGAATCGCAAGCTACGCTGGCCAAGGTGTATCCCATACCCAGTAGCTGGAGCCATCGGAAACATAGGCATGATAATAGTCTTCGTAGAAAGTGATTTTGATGCTCCAAGTAGCATGCGCAAGGCCTTGTTCAGTTACGAAGTCACCTGTCATATTAGCTTCAACCGCACCTGCAAACGGATGGGCGCCATCGACTACTGCTTTGACCGCAGCATACGAGTCGGTATAATCGAAACCGTAGTGCTGACCACCATAACCATAATTGTAAGAGTAACCGCCATCCCCATTAATCTCAGTAGTATCGGTATCGAGGCCGGTGAAATCCCAATCGTTCTGGTACTCGAATTCGATATTGTAAGTTGTATCTTCTGCAGTTAAGCCATAATAGAAGATGAATTCCATCTTATCGGTGGTGGAATCGGGATTCTCTTGGGCGGTGCCATTGTTTGAGTAACGGGCACTATCAGACCACCAATATGTGTAAAGAGATTCGCTCATGTCAGAATAATAATAGTACCAGCCCGAGGTGGGGTTATACCCGAAATATGAAGTATCAGCCGTGCCGGCTGTATGAGGACGTGGATTAAAGCCGCCAAAGAAACCCATACCATTCGTCAAACCGCTAAGAACATAATCGATTTGACCTTCCACTATGCCTTTGGCACCTTGATAACCAGCGTCGTTGGGATCGCCTTGGGTTAATTGTTTAGTAGATTTCTTGTTATCGCTGCATCCCGCTATCAAAAGCGATGCCATCAGGCCAACAAGACAGATAAGAGCGATTTGTTTAAGAATTTTCATGATTCCTCCTTGGGTCAATGAAATAAGAGGTTAGAAATATGTGCGTTTGAATTAAATACCACCTAAGAAAATATGCCCGCAAGAGGGCAACTACAAAGTTTCAATTTAAGCCATCGAGCTCATAATGTAAAGTGTTATTTACCGATGTTTTTCTGCTATCATAATTTTTATCGGTATGGAAAATGAATGCTTGACAAATTTATGGTTTATAATGAACCAAATTAAATGGACGAAAAGTATTAATTATTTGTATCTGAAAGATGATGAAAGATATGTGATAGACTTATCACCGTAGATATCTTTAATTTTATCCATCACATCGCAAATGCAACTATTTTTCTTTTCGCATAGTTCCTCAAAAATTTCTACTTGAGCGACTCCCTTGAATTCTCGCAAATGGGAAACTGTTATCCCTACCAACCTTATGGCTCTTGCTTTTTGCAGATTGTCATCGAGCAATTTGACTGCCTGCTGGAATATGGCCAGGTCCGACCGGACATAATCAGTTAAAGTTCTTTCACGCGAAAAAGTGGAGAAATCGGAATAGCGGAATTTCAATTTGATACGTTTGGTTTCGTAACCGGATTTACGCATCCTCCGGCCTACTCGTTCAGAGAGAACCCGTAGATTAGCCCTTATCACATCGATGGAATCGGTATCATTCGGCAATGTAGTTTCGTGCCCAATTGATTTCTCGTGGGGTTGATGATAATATGGCGTAACTGTCGAATCGCCTCTTCCATGAGCTATCTCGTGAAGTGCGGCGCCATGAACACCAAATATTTTTCTAAGAGCATAGACATCATACATCGCCAGTTGTCCGATTGTAAGTATCCCCAATTGAGATAAGGCATTTTGAGTAGCGGGACCGATACCCCACACTGTTTCAACGGGAAGGTTTTCAAGAAATGCCCCCACTGTCCCCGGCTCCACCAGAGTGAGACCGTTGGGTTTATCCATCCCTGAAGCCATTTTGGCGAGAATTTTGTTATGGGCGATCCCAGCCGAAGCGGTGAGTCCAGTTCTCGACTCAATCATCATTTGCATCTCCTTTACCATCGAGGCAGGAGTTCCATAACGTTCCCAGATTCCAGTGATATCCACGAAAGCTTCATCAATGGAGAACGGTTCGAGTATCGGCGAGAATTCCCTTAATATGTTAAGCACATCTATGGAGATGTAAGTATATTTTGAGCCGCTGGTCTCCAAAAATATGCCAACGGGGCAACGACGAAATGCCTCTGCGGTAGGCATCGCGGATTTGATTCCAAATACGCGAGCTTCATAAGAGCAGGTTGAAACCACTCCCCTATATCCCGGCAAACCCCCTATTATTACCGGTTGGCCCTTCAACTGCGGGCAATGTTGTTGTTCAATGGCCGCAAAAAATGCATCCATATCCAGATGCACTATCACCTTATGCCCGCTCCATTTATGCCTGTTTTTTCCTATCGTTTGAGTATCAACTTTTCTGATAGACCATGGTCTCTTTTTCTCCTCCGCACTATCCTTCGCTGACTCATCTCTTATCAGATGTGTTAGCTCGCGCCCTTTCCCGAAAACTCCCGGAGCCGCTATCTTTTTCGATTCAGCAGGCATTGTTGTTCGGCTCATTCCACCCAGATTTTTTCCAGGGTCCATCTCAAGTCACGTTCATCATAGGCAAGCTGGAAGAAATTATCGTTATCATCGACCACAGCGAAGTGACGGACTTTATACCTTCCCACATCAGATTTCCATTTTCCGGTTACCTGCACCACTTTCACCGGACGGTCTTTCCAGCGGAATTTAATTGGTTTTACCTTGCCGCTGTTAAACAGCGCAATCATATCAACATTTTCATCGATATCCTGATACATACGCCACCTCCCGAGCAAAAACAACCTTGACAACAGCCTAATTACCGGCAATATCTACAGTCATCTCACATTTTCCGCATAAGGCCCACCACCTTGCCGGCGATATAAAATCCCGGAGAATTCCTTTCCACGATAATCGGGCCGTAATCCGGATTTTCCGGTTCCAGCCGCACCCGTCGTTTTTCGGGATGAAACCGCTTGACCGTGGCCTCATCGCCAATAACCGCTACCACGATATCGCCATCCTCCGCAAAGTCTTGCTTTTTAACCAGCACCAAATCACCATTGTATATGCCGGCGTTGATCATACTGTGGCCTTGAACACGCAACATAAACACATCGCCGCCGGGGACAAAAGTCCTATCCACCGCCAACGTATCCTCGATATTCTCAACGGCGGTAACCGGCAAACCTGCCGCTATGCGCCCCACCACCGGCACAGCCACATAATCGCCCGCAACCGGCATCGTTAATTCAATCCCGCGGGAGATGCTGCTCCGACGCTTGATATATCCCTTGCGTTCCAAAGCATTAAGCACATCGCGGACAGCGTTGGTAGATGACATCCCAAATTTACTGCCTATCTCCCGTATCGTCGGAGGAAGACCATCGGCGGTAATACGGCCATAGATGTAATCGTAAATCTCCCTCTGGCGAGCGGTAAGGTCTTTGCTCATAAGTTCCTCCTGATCAATTACTTTATAACCATAATCCACTCATACTTCCATTACTGCACATAATATACTGCACATATTTGCAGATGTCAAGATATTTTATCGGGATTTTTTGGAGGAGATTAATGACATAGGACAAGAAAAAGCTGATTAAGAAGGAATTAAGAAATGCTTGAGCACTGATTCAGAAGGCACATCCGAAATAGGGTCTTGAAATTGAAGATCAATATTCTTCTTGAGGAATACCGTAAATGCCGTTCCAAAACCCTCATTAGTTTCGAAAACCAACACACCATCCATAGATTCGACCAACCGCTGAACGATAGCCAAACCGAGGCCAGTCCCTCCCTGCCGGGTGGAATAGAAGGGTTGGAAGATTTTTTCAATTCTATCATCGGGAATTCCGCGGCCATTGTCACTTACTGATAAGGGCACGTATTCACCGGAGAGAATAAGTTTATTGGAATCAAAAGCGGTAAATGGTCTGACCAGACGGCTGAAGTCTCCGGTAACCATATATTTTGCATTTCCGAGATCAATCGTGCCTCCAATCGCCACGCGGCCGCCACTATGGTCGATGGCCTCTATCGAATTAAATATCAAATTCAAGAGGACTTGGCTTATTTTCACCTCATCTCCGAGGGCAAGATCGTTCTCGGAGAGATTGTTTTCCAGAAGCATATCCGAATCGATACGCTTATCGTTTGAAATCAATTCAAAGACCTCATTTACCAAGAGCTTAAGTCTTACTGTGGTGAAATCTGTATGCTTAATTCTGGCATAGAGCAAAAACTCGCCCAAAATCCTATTCAACCGCTGGGTTTCATTTATGATAACCTCCATCAATTTCTGATTAGAGCCGCTCAGATGCAGCTCATCCTTCAATACTTCAACTGAACCGGAGATGGAGGTTAATGGATTTCGGATCTCGTGAGCAATTCCAGCAGATAACTGTCCGACTGCCGCCATACGGTCATAAGCGCGGAGCCTCTGCTGTAGAATTTTCGCCTCCGTCAAATCATGAAAGACTGCGATTATCCCACGAGGTTTCCCGTCAGATCCCGAAAGCAATGATGTATTGATGCCGAGCGGGACCTTCCTCCCGCTTTGGGTGGTAACTATCACTTCAGTCTGGTCGACTGATAAATCATTCGATACCGCTTTTTTGAAAAAGTTGGCTAATGGATTCAGACCTTCTTCAAAATTGTCAAGCACCAAGCCCTCAATTCGGAAGGCGGGATCAAGCTCCAATATTTCCCGGGCAGTGCGATTTATTATGAGGATTTCACAAGAGAAATCAATGCAGATTAATCCATTGCCCATTCCATCAATTATGTCGGCGGTAATCAGCCTCGCCTTTTTGAGTTCCTCCTCAGCGGTTTTGAGCAACTCACCCCTGTCTCTCAGCCGTTCCGCTACATAGCCGGTGATAATACCCACGATTGTGAACAACACAATGTTAAGCGAGACGGAAAAGAAGCTATCAGAATACCGATTCACTAATTCACCAAATGAATCCGAGGAAAATCCGTCAGTTATGTTCTCAATATAAAAGACAATCGATGACAGATAGGAAATGGAAGCCGCCAGCGATATGAGCAAAGCCCCCCGCATTTGGTAAATCATTGAGGCCGAGGCGATGCTGAGGATAAAGAGCATTATGAGGGGGCTATTACTTCCTCCTGAATGATAAACCACAAAGCCCGAGACGATGACTTCAAGGATTATATGAAATATCAGAACCCTCTTGAGATTGGTTCTGGCCGCATCCATTCGAAAGAGAAGCAATGCCAGATATGCCAACGCCACCATCCCGTACAATACCAATAGTTCCGATATCAGAATCTGTGATTTGTCAATAAAAAGCGAGCTGACAAACAGGAATATGAATGTGATAAATCGGGGGAGCAGGAGCAGGGTAAGATTATCTGTGGATGGCAATCGCGGGCCGTTCGAATTCTTCATGGCAATATTCCCTCAAATATTTGCCGGAGGTCCCATGCGCACTGTCTCAGCAATACACAGCGAGATTTGAAAAAGCCACCTTTTGGGCAGTATGTTTATGAAATTTTGCCGATGATCTCGAACATCGGAAGATACATCGCGATTAATATCCCTCCCATCACAATCCCCAAAAATACGATGATGACCGGTTCGATGATGGAAGTGAGCGCCGCCACCGCACCATCGACTTCCTCATCATAGAAATCGGCTATCTTCGACAGCATTTCATCTAATCCTCCGGTTTTTTCCCCCACAGAGATCATCTGCGTCACCATAGGGGGAAACACTCCGGACTCCTTGAGGGGCGCCGTAATGGTTTCTCCCTCAGCAATTGATAGGACTGCTTTCCTGATGGCATTCTGCACTACCATATTACCAGCGGTTTTTGCGGTAATCTCCAAGGCCTCAAGAATTGATACACCTGACGACAGCAATGTTGCCAGGGTCCTCGTGAATCGGGAGACAGAGCTCTTTCTAATAAGGTCGCCCATATAGGGAATCTTTAGCTTCAATTTGTCGATTGTCAATCTCCCTTTTGGCCGTCGGCTATACCATTTGAAGAGGAATATCAGCGAGATGATGCCGACAATCATGTTTAGGAAATTTGCCTTCAACCCGTTGCTGATGCCCAGAATTATCTTGGTCGGAGTCGGAAGCTCGGTTCCCAGTCCGGCAAACATCTTAGCGAAAACCGGCACAATAAAAACCAGCATCGCGAAGGTTACACCCAGCGCCACAGTCAAAACTACGGCGGGGTACACCATAGCTCCTTTGACTTTTCGGATTAACGCATCAGCTTTTTCCCTGTACAGGGCCAGACGAACCAGTATTACATCCAAAGCGCCGCCGATCTCGCCGGCCTCAACCATATTGACATAAAGATCATCGAACGCTCGCTTATGCTTGGAAAGCCCTTCGGACAAAGTGGCGCCGCTCTGAACGCTTTCCTTGACCTCCTCAATTATCTTTCTCATTTCGGGGTTCTCGGATTGTTTTGCCAATATTTCCAGGCATTGAACCATCGGAAGTCCAGCGGAAATCATCGTGGCGAATTGGCGGGTAAACCGGGAAATGTCGATTTTCTTTATTTTCTTCTTGCCGAAATTCAATTTGATCTGGGACGGCTTCTTAATGACTTGGGTGACGAGAATGCTGCGTTTTCGTAGCATCCTCTCCAATTCCTGCCGGTTCTTGGCATTCAATGCTCCGGAAACTGCGGCGCCGGCGATGGTTTTACCTTTATATTCAAAGAGCGGCATTTATTTTCTTCCTTCTCAATAACTAAAATGAAGTTGATGCTACTTTGTCCTTTTTGCGAGAAATCATCTCACTTAATTCCGCCGGATTTGAGCTCCTCAGCATTGCATCTGTCGAAGATATTTTTCGCTGGGAATAGAGTTCAAACAATGACTGGTTCATCGTCTTCATGCTAAATTTCTGGCCGGCCTGCATCAAGCTGTAAACTTGATGAATCTTATCATCTCTGATGACAGCCCGAATTGCCGGAGTACAGATCAAAATCTCCAACGCCAACACTCGGCCACCGCCGATTTTGGGTATTAGCTGTTGCGCCAATATCGCCTGCAGACAAAATGAAAGTTGAACTCGGACCTGTTCCTGCTGGCTGGTCGGAAATACATCGATGATGCGGTTGACCGATTCCGCGCAAGAATTAGTATGCAGGGTGGCAAATGCCAGATGGCCGGTCTCAGATATTGTCAGGGCTGATTGCATAGTTTCCAGGTCGCGCATCTCGCCCACCAGGACAATGTCGGGATCCTGCCTCAAGGCATATTTCAAGGCGCTGGCAAAAGATTCCGTATCTGCGTAAACCTCACGCTGATTAATCAGACATCCATTATGCCTGTGCAAAAACTCGATCGGATCTTCAACTGTGATTATATGCTCGTTTCGTTCCCTGTTGATCTTGTCGATAATGGCCGCCAAAGTTGTTGATTTTCCGGAGCCCGTCGGACCCGTAACTAGCACCAAGCCCCTCGGCAGATTGGCAAGTTCAGCAACCACCTTCGGCAGTCCCAGCTCATCAAATGACATAATCTTAAATGGTATAGTCCGTAGGGCAATCGCTACATTTCCCCTTTGCATAAACACGTTCACCCTGAAGCGGGAAAGATTCTCCACTCCGAAGGAGAGGTCGAGTTCAGACTTGCGCTCAAATAATAGCTTCTGTTTATCATTCATTATGCTGTAGGCAAGCCGCCTGGTCACTTCGGGTGACAATTTTTCCTGGTCGGTCTTGACCAGCTTGCCGTCAATCCGAAGTTGAGGCGGGCTACCCACAGTGAGGTGCAGGTCGGACGCTTTTCTATCGACCATTAATTTGAGTAGTTCTTGTAGGCTTACCATTGTTTCATCCAGTCATTCGTAATGAGGAATGTATATTAATTATCGACAAAATTTCGGAAAGACTTATGGCTAACCTGCGGTCTCTCCCAATACTTCTTCCCAAGTGGTGATGCCCTTCCTGATCTTTTCAATTCCCGCATCCCGCAGGGACACCATTCCTTCTTTGATCGCTTGCTCTCTTATTTCCGCGGTGCTGCTCTTGCCAACGATGAGCCGTTCAAGTTGTGGAGTGATCGGCATAACTTCAAACAGCCCGGTCCGACCGGAATAGCCGGTGTTATTGCATTCTTTACATCCCCGACCCGCATAGATGGTCATTTTGTCAATCTCTTCTGCTGTAAGTCCCAGTTTTAATAATCCCTCGGGCTTATCTTTCAACTCATATTTGCACTCCGAGCATATCTTCTTAATCATACGTTGCGCCATAATCAGCTTGGTGGCCGACGCCACAAGGTAATCCGGTATCCCCATATCGATCATCCTGAGAATCGTAGATGGGGCGTCATTGGTATGAAGGGTCGAAAATACCAGGTGGCCTGTGAGGGCGGCCTTGACGGCGATTTCGCCGGTCTCCTCGTCTCGAATTTCCCCGACCATGATGATATCAGGATCCTGCCTGAGGAATGATCTCAATGCCGCCGCAAAAGTGAGGCCGATGTTGCTACGGACTGCTACCTGGTTAATGCCTTCGAAGTTAAACTCAACCGGATCCTCAGCAGTCATAATATTCACATTGACAGTATTTAAGGTTTTCAGAGCGGAATACAGAGTGGTAGTTTTCCCCGACCCTGTTGGTCCCGTAACCAAAATGATTCCATAGGGCAGATGAATGGCGCTATCAAATATTTTCAAGTCCGGCTCCGGAAATCCCAGCTTGGTCAAATCGACCATCAACCCTCGCGGGTCCAAAATTCGCATTACTACCTTCTCACCGAATATGGTCGGCAATACCGAGACACGTAAATCGATAGGGCGGTCCTGCATCTTGACCTTGATTCTGCCATCCTGCGGCAACCTTCTTTCGGAGATATCAAGTTCCGCCATTATCTTGACTCTGGATATGATTGCCGCTCGATATTTGAAGGGTATCGGCGACATCTCCTGAAGTTCCCCGTCCACTCTATACCGCACTCGGATTCGCTTTTCATAGCATTCAAGATGAATATCAGAAGCTTTCATCTTGATGGCATCAGCAATGATAGAATCCACCAACTTGACCAGCGGCTTATCCTGAACCAGCGATTGCAGTTCAAGATCGGCAATCTCTTCATCTGTTTCTACTAATTCAATCTCCGTCTCACCGAGGCCCTTAATGACCTCATCCAACCCTCCTTGTCCCCCATAATAGTATTCTACCGCTTTGGTAATGGAAGCTTCAGGTGAGATTACGGGTTGAACAAAATGGCCGGTAATGAACTTAATCGCATCCAATACATAGATATTACTGGGATCGGATATGGCGACCACGAGTGTCCGCCCCAGTTTCGAGACGGCAATAACATTGAATTTCCGGGCGATATCCTGGGGGATAAGTTTTACGATCTCGGGATTGAGCTCAATATCTGATAGGCGTATAGCCCCGATATTTAATTGCTTGCCGACGAAGTTAGTAATCGCTTCTTCATCGACCACTGCTCCTATCCTCACCAGGATCTGGCCAATTTTCCCTTCACCTCTTTTCTGTCGGCGCAGGGCCTCATCCAATTGATCGCCGGTGATCATGCCGGCATTTAGCAGAAGTTCCCCTAATTCGATAGAGGTGGTTATAGAATTAGGATGTGGTGTAGCCATGCTGGAGACTATTCAATTAATCCTTAAAAATATCATTCAATTTATTCTCGGCCAGAGAGGTAAATTCTCTATCCACCTTATCTTGCACCTGCTCTTGAGCAGGATGCTCAAAAATCTCCAAAAATTTCGCGGTAACTTCCTTGGCATAGAGACGCACCATTCCGATGGTAGTGCGATCATCAAAGATTACAACGAGGATATGTCTTTCCCCCACGATGTTTATATGAATATGATCCTTCTTCCCCTGATGGAATAAGACCGTGAATTCAGGTTCGCCCACGAGGCGGGCGATTTCCTTTGTGGAGGCGAAACTGCCTGCCAGAAGCGCCCCAAGAGCTGTAGTATCTATAGTATTGGTAAATCCCTGACGCGTGACCATTCGACCATCTTTATCTACCAGCAAAGCGCATTTGGCTTCAGCTTCGGTTATTAACTTTGCCAGGAGTTTATCAATCTGCTTGATATCCCCTTCATAAAATACCTGATTTTCCTGTCTCACTCAATCACCTCCCTGCTTTTGGCCTAATGACTTTATCCAGCCGAATAGTGAAAGTTTCTTCGTCTTCTTCACCCGGGTCATCCCCTGCATTCGGGGCTTTTGCATCGTGGTTGGACGGTAGGATCCCTCAATTCCAAGATTTTCCCTTTCAGGATAAGAACTGCTTGAAGATTCCCCCTCTTTTCCTGACAGAGATGCCTTCTGCGTATCGGCCTTAATCTCAATCCACGCTGTGTCGCTATCTGCAGATGATTTTCCAGCTTCGGGCATGGGAACGTCCAGTGAGCCGGCTTTCGCGGCCTTTCCAAGAATACGTTTGTAGTCATCCTCTTCGATCCGCGATTGATCTTGCCCTACTGATTCAATCGCAGTATTAGCGCTTACATCAGCCCGGACCGATCCACCAGTGATGTCCTTATCCATATTCATTTCAAAGCCCGGCAAGAATGGTTTCGAAACTGATTCTTTGCTCAATCCTGACAAATCCACAGATTCAGCAATTGAAGGCCTTTCGGATATGGCACTCGAACGGGGCTCATTCGCTTCAAGCTCCAAGCCGTTGGTGATATTATCAGCCCCGCCAGGAGGCGGGCTTTTGATGGGTCGAAAGACTCCATCGCTGTCATCCGCTTGATGACTGCCATGCGAACCACGGAAATTTTCCAGATCGCCTTGAGAGTGATCCACAATGGTGACTTCAGGTTGAAACGAAGTACTTTCGTTACCTTGAACAGCAATAGCAGCCTTCCAATGCCCGGTTGCCTGAGCCTCCGGAATTGATTGACTGCCGCTTGGCAAGATATCCTGAGAAACCTTCTCTGCCTCACTGCCCCCGGATTCCTGGCGACTTTTATCGAGCACAATTTTGCAGATCGCCTTCAACGTATCAAAAACTCCCACTCCTTTGACGGCAATGGCCTTGAAATAAGGCACGTTCCTAGTATTCAATAAGGATTGCAGATGATCGATAGGCGCAATCAGCGGGATATCAGATTTGTTGTACTGGATGACGAGGGGAATATCTTCGAAGCTATAACCATATTCGCTAAGGTTTTCCTTCAGATTATTGAGGCTTTCCATATTTTCATCCATTTTAGCCAATTGTGAATCAGCCACAAAAACAAGTCCATCGACACCCCTCAAAACCAGCTTCCTGGTGGCGTTGTAAAACACTTGACCTGGTACAGTATATAATTGAAATTTTGTGGCAAGACCCTGGATAGAGCCCAGATTAATCGGCAGAAAATCAAAATACAGGGTTCTATCTGATTCGGTAGCCAGCGAAATCAATTCACCGCGAGCTTGAGCCGGCACTTTATTAAACACATACTGCAAGTTCGTCGTCTTTCCCGAAAGCCCTGGACCGTAATAGACGATCTTACAGACTACTTCCCTAAATGCGTAGTTAATTGTAACCATACCTTCACCCTAAAGATGCTAATTTTAACTCACTAATGCTGGCGAATTTTGTATTTTATTTAGCGCCGATTTCATTTCCAGCCGGATCAATCCTATATTGACTTCGCTATCGGTCATTACGACCAGAATGCCGAATTGATTTTCGGCCAAGAATATTTTGCCGTTATCAGCTTCTATCATTACATGTTTAAGAAGCCCTATCCCGAGCCGACTTAGCGCTTTCTTGACCGCCGTAATTATTGAAGCGGCCAGCGCCCCCACAGTATCATCTTCAAGCTCATTGCCAAGGTCGGCGGCAACTATAATGCCATCGACCCCCACCAGCATACTGCCTTTTATGCCATTGGTTCTGTTAAGCTCCGCCAGAACTTCATACATATCGACCTCCATTCATTACGAAATCAAACCTTGACCTTAGTTCCTTTTGGGGGCTTCGAATGACCAACATTTCTGAGCATCTCTATAGCCCGAATAATCCTTATTTTCAGGAGCTCATCTGCCGAATGATTGGATACCACAGTCAGCAGCAATCCGGAAAGGGAATAAATTCCGATCTTTCTTTGACCTGTCTTAATCTCGAGATTATGCACAGTTCGATCTCCACATCTTTCAAGAACCAAAAGATTCGCGCGGAATAGATCGGCCGTATTGGCTGCCCAAAGGTCGGCCCCTTCTTTTGAATGCCAACGGGATTCAATCAACAACCCCTCATTATTGGTCAACAGACAGCCAATAACACCGCTGAAATCCATGATATAATCCAGGGCA
>PFXJ01000036.1:7652-13137 GCA_002791595.1 candidate division Zixibacteria bacterium CG_4_9_14_3_um_filter_46_8 | reverse complement strand
GCAACATCGAGATCCCGCCCCTTGGCATCTCCTACTGTGATAGGTGTTGCTAAGCGATAGCTATTCTTGATGAAAGAGAGCAATATCCAAGGAGAAACCAGCGTCACGGAATATAACTGGGGAATATAGCCAATCATACCGAGCCTGAATGCTGTCGGTAAGGTAGTATCGCTCTCAGTGGCAATGGCGGCGGCGAAAACTAATGATGTAATTATCCTGAACAGAAAACTGCCACCAGCATAAAACAAATGCACGGCAAGTTCGGTGCTGTTGTCAAATAATGAGATTATCAGAGTGTAGTAAAATATTTCGACCAGAAAATGAAAGGGCACCGGCCACGGCAATTCCCAAGCCGCTCCGCTTGGATATAAAAAAGAAAGCCCTACTCCAAAAATCAAGGATACGAGAGAGATTTTTAGGATTTCTCTTGAGTCCATCTTACGTTCCTTGATGTATGAGGTTAGGAAGCATCTCAGAAAGCTTCAAATTAATCAGACCCATATTCATTTTCTCTCCAACTTCCATCAGTAAGTAAAATTTACCAGTGTCTTTGAGTGAAATTTTTCGGTCGGAAACTTCGATATAGTAATTGTGGATTTTCCCTAATCCTGCATTAGAGAACACAAAGGAAAGCTCACAATTAGCAAGTCCTGCGATTTCGAGTTTCTCGTCGATTGCAGGAGCTTCCGGATATGATGAGATCACTTCGCCATTGTATCCTATCGCCACCACGTAATTAACGAGGGGTATCAATCCGATATGTCTTACCAGTGAAGCAATCGTCAGAGCCGCATCATTTATCTTATCGGCAAATGCGCTCTTACTATTTATATTTATATTTGCCTTGGAATTGTATGGAGTTTTTGACAACCGTTCTGAACCCATACGGTTGCCGCCCGCATCGGAGTCTCCGGGTAGCATCACAGCTAAAGCCGCCAATTCCTGAATCCCGGATTCCTTGGTCTGCAGTCGCGAAATAATAGGCTTGGCCTCATCAACTTTTCCCGTCTCGATCAAAATCCTGCATTCAAAAATATCGATCGCTGAAGTTGCTCCCATAAGCTTTTTCGCTTGATGAAGTTCCTCAATCGCAGAACTCAGATTTCCTAATCCATAATAAATTTTGGACATTACGAAATGCCCTGAGCCATAATCAGGGTGGTTGGCCAATCCAGTAGAGCAGATTTCGGCGGCCTTCTCAAGATCACCTTTCCGGCGGTAGCAATCCGCCAAAGAGGCAAATATCTGGGAATATGGATCTTCCTTCAGAATCTTCCGACACTTCTCGATTCTCAAGTCGATTTCATTAACGGCCGTGCTCATCATAGAATTATCTCAGTATCGCTCTCATATACAAGTAGCCTGCGGCGAGGAACATGGTCATTCCCCCTAAGCATACAATGGCGCCAAGGCTCTCATTCCCATGAATCAAATCGAAATGAACCATCATTGATAAGATGGAACCCAAAGCGAACACAATGGAAGCACCAGTTATCAACATCCATGGCATGGCCAGCTTTCCGCTCTTAAATGCTTTGCTGATTTTCCAGGACAATGCCGTGCCTATTCCGGCGCCGGCAAGAAACATAAGTTCATACAAAAAACGATAGCTGGTTCCTCCCCCATCATTTTGATCCGCACCTGCCTCTGCCGGAAATAATAATACTGCCAGAATAATAGCAACCGCTATACAATATCCTATCCTCATGCCAAACCCTCCTCATGCCTACTTTGAATTCAGCAGTTTATACAACTCTTCTTCTAAACCATAATCTGATAGAAGCTGGCGGCGATTTTCGAGAAATCGCGACATTCCTTTGCGAATGCGCCCCACCGCCTCCTCATAAATGAATTGCCCAAGATATTCCTTTATGGCGCACAGGTATGATCGGGACAAGGCGGTAAATGCGATTGATATCTTATGCAAAATCGCATTTGCTGGAATTGACTTCGCTACAATCGTCACCTTCTCATAATCAATCGCTTTGGTGCTACTGCCTGAAAATTTGTCCAAGACCGCATATTCTCCCTTGCAGTTCCTGAAAACCTCCCCCAGTATATGATTGCCGGACTCACCGAGATATTCAACCAGCATCGCATAAGCAACCTCTTGAATCGCCTTATGGAATCTGAGAAGATCCTCCAGGACCGACGAGGGATCTTCTGCCCCCGATGGAGCTTCCGGTTCAGGCAAAGAGTAAGTAAGCAACCCGGATGTCACAAATCGATAAATAGCCCGCGCCGTAGTAAATCTATCGAAAGGGCTTTCATGAATTATTTGCTTGAATGATTTCCTGCCATCTATCAAGATCAATAATGAGAATTCTTCTTTGGTGATACGGATCTCTTCATCGATAGGCTCATTGGTGACACAGCCAATCAGGATTGAGTTTTCGGGTGGCAGCTTATCTTCAATCCGGCCCCACTCATCGAGCCTTCGAGTGGCTTCCATTATTACATTCATCGGATTTAATGGGACCTCTAACTCCGGCTTAATCGGGGCTCTTCCCTCATGGAATATGAATTCACCGGATTCCCACCCAAACATGCTGTATATTATTTCCTCAACCTGCAATTTCAGGGCATTATTAACTTCTATGTCCTGAAATAGGTTCATCTCCATTAGAATCTGGCCGAGAGGCTTGCCGGATTTCCGTTGCAAAGTCAGTGCGCGGCTCAAATCCTTCTTGTCAAGGTCACCGCGTTTTACCAACAACTGCCCAAGTAAATCCTTTTCCTCCGAAGATTCTGCGGCGACGATCATCCCGGATTTTAGGCAAACCTTCTTACGTTGATTGCCATTTATCGTCTCCAACGTGCCGCTCTTCTTACTCCCGAAAAGGAGTTGGAACACGTCTATGAGTGGAACCGCATCCAGGTTGCCGCTAAAACTCCCTTCAACCTTTGTCTTGATATCATTCATCAATTATTTCCGATATGGTTTAATGCCGTCCTCACCGACTTGAAATCTCAACGCGCCTTCCTGGCTTATCCAATGAAGATTCGGTTCTTTCCCATCGAAAGCACCCTCTTTCTCCAGCCAATAACGGAATGGCTCGCCGGTCCTAACCAATAGTAAATCTGGATTTTCGGGTTTGCTCTCGAACCAGTTACTTTGATTCCCACTGAATTGCATAACGCCGAGATTTCGTGGCAGGCCTTCCTCGGAATCCAATTCGGCTTTGCCCAAAAACAAAATCTCGGTACCAAATATCTTCGTTAAAACGGGAAAACTGCTGTTATTCTTGGCGTTCCCTTTAAGATTAATATCGGGAGAAAGAGCGATGTGCTTAATGTGGCTTCCAAGATTCAGCTCGTCACCGGAAAAATATTCCTTCAATTCCGAAGTATATCGACCCGCCTTCAGGGCCACGGGTAATGCCGAATCGGATGGAATCCAAACAGTTTCTATAAATCCGCTTCCCAGCAGTTCCTCCAAGCCTTTCAACGATGACGCTCCTGTTTCAGTGAGGATTAGATGATTGATTTCAGACATGCCAAGACTAAGAACATAAGGTTTCAGATACTTTTCGCCAAGTTGCTCAAAAGTTCGATCGTCGCCGGAGTATATGAGAATGTTTTCACCTGCATCCGAATAAACAAACATTGCATCAGAATAGCCGGCATCAAGAAATTCAACATTATATCTGATCTCATTGAAAAGCGGTGAGTCTGCCCAAACGCTTATATTGAGGAACACCAACAAGGCCATCAACGGATATTTGCTAAAGCTCTTGTTCCACTTGAAGGTGAGTAATACTAATAAAGCCAAGTAAATAGTTGTTATGGTCGAAAACTCTGGCGATGATATCGATGGGTTTGAATAGGGCAATGATGAAAAGAATTCAGTGATGCTCCTCATCAGGCTTATAATCTGGTCAGTTGCCCAGAGAATCCCGTAGCGAATAATCCCTCCCATCGGATAAATCACTACCGCAATGACCCCCATCATCGTAATTACCAGGATCAGAATTGCCGCCGGGATATTCGCCAGAACCGAATAAATAGCCATCCTGTTAAATGTATAAGCGATAATTGGGGCGGTAAACACGAATGCGGCCAGGCTTATAATGACACTATGAAAGACGAATTGTTTCAATCGGACAAGAATGTTTCGTGGCCGCTCAGATTTATAAAATTCCGATTTATAGCATAGGATTATGCCTGCAACCGCGGCAAATGACAGCTGAAATCCGACATCAAATAACCATAAAGGATATATGGCCAGAATAATCAGCGCCGCCGCACAAGCCAGATTGACCGGTTCTGCCCGTCGCCTCCATAGAAATGCCAAAATGGCCAGGGTTGCCATTATAACCGCACGCACTACTGAAGGCTCATTATTAGCTAAGAAACTGAACATAATCAATACGGGGATACTGCCCAGAAGCTTCCAACGTCTCGAAATAGAGAGAGGAATCATCAACGAAAAATATATGCCCGCAATTAGCGCTACATTTGAACCTGAAACGGCGAGAAGATGCATAGTTCCCGTTGCCGTGAATGCCTCCCTGATTTCTGGCAAGAGGCCCCTTTTCTCACCAAGAAGAAACCCTGCCAGAAGCGCTCCATTGCCGGGAGTAGGCAATTCAGAAAATACCTTCAGTAAATACCTGCGAACAGGAATCACTGTTCCTGAAATGAAATTGGCAGATTCGGCGGCGCTTATCAACTGGATACTGTAATCCCCACTTATGGAAACATAAGCATAAACCCCCTTCAAACCCAAATATTCACGATAGTCGAAGAGATTGGGATTGCCCGGGCGGGGCGGCTTATTGAGATATCCGTAAATTGAAACATAATCACCATATTGAAACCTTTCAGTTGCCGGCTTAATTCTCACCAGCGCTTTCCCACACACCGGCAACGAGGTATCATTCACCCGCAGGCTGTCAGTTTGAATAGTTAAGTATGTATGAGTATCACGGATATCGGGGTCTTGAGCAATTTTGCCGTTAATATGAACTTTCTGATTAAGAGATGTGAATTTCGAAATGTGATTGGATGGTTTCTGGTCCGTTAGAAGCTGGGTCCTAAAAAAGCCTGTTGCTATTAATAGAATCGCGGTCGAAATCGTCAATAGTCTCGCTTTGTCCAGATAGAGAGAAAATCCGCAAACCACCAATGACCCTGCAAAAACCAGGAGAGGAATCTCAGGTGGAGTGGTGACATAATATGCCACCAAAATACCGGCAGTCAAAAATGACAAAGCTTTGGCTGCCGGAAATCTCATAGAATGCGGGATTTTATTTTAGGGTCGATTTGAATCTACGGTGGGCCCAGAACCAATGGTCGGGATATTGCCTAATGTAGCTCTCCAGAACATCGGTATATTTCTGAGTGAGGACCTTAATATCATCATCTTTATTGCCGGAAGGTTTGATGACGATCGGTTTTTCGCAGATCATCCGATGGTAGGGACCTTTCTCCCTGATGATAAAAGCCATTGCAATTGGCTTTTTCTCCTTGAGAGCAAAAGCGG
>PFXJ01000036.1:0-7601 GCA_002791595.1 candidate division Zixibacteria bacterium CG_4_9_14_3_um_filter_46_8 | reverse complement strand
TTTGGCGTGGAGGCCGGCAACCCAAACAAATAAATTATCACTCCATCCTTGCCAGCATCCTGATCAGAAAGCATCGCCACCATCTTGCCCCTTCTTACTGATGCCAGAACACCACGAGCGGCCATCCCCATCTCGATCGTGCCAATTCCCATCAGATGGCGATTCCTATTCATTAAATTGTTGACCAATAGATTATGCTGCTCGCCAACTAAGAAATCGATATAAGCAGGCCAGGAATTGCTCAGGATCGCACCAGCCACCTCCCAGCTTCCGAAATGACCGGTAACCCCGATGCAACCCTTGCCTTCACCAATCAGTTTATCGAATCTCTCCCGGTTCTCGACTCTGACATATCGCGAAATGCGTCCGTCTCTTAGCTTCGTTATCAAAGCATATTCCAGCATGGAACGCCCGAAATTCTTATAGGATTCCAGTCCGATTTTCTCGAGGTCCTTGATGCCATATTTATCCGGAAAACATCGGCGCAAATTTTCGAGGGCAACATCCTTTCTAATCCCCAGGACGCTCCATCCCACCATTCCCAGAAACGAACCGAAAGCGACGCCAAGGCGATACGGAAGAATCTTCAGCACCGAGAGGATCAGAAGAATGGGGATATATTCTACATAATGTTTAAGTCGATGTCGGGCCATGATCAATGGAATCGATATTCTCTATCTGCTCCCATTCCTCTTTTATTCTTCTCATCTGGCGGCGTTTCAGGACATAAATAATAATGAAGAATGATACCATCGCCGACCATAACACAGGCCAATCTCCAAACCAAAATATGAAGAAATATCGCTTTTTCAAATACCTTTTGAAATCAGCTTCCCATAAGCCCAAATCCCATCCAGTAGCATCATAAAATGCCGTTGGAAAGCTCCGGCCTGACCGCATGCCTTCAAAGAGCTCTCCCAGCCCCGCTCGTCCAAATTTATCAATATAATACCTTACGGCCAAGAATGACATTGAATAGGACAGGTCTGCCTTGGATTGTGAAAAATTATTTACGCTCTCGAGCTCACGCAATAAAGGCAATTTGGAAAAAGCGGCGGCTCGGGCTACGGTTATGTCGCGGCCAATTCGCCATTCTCCCGAAAAGAGCATCGCACACCCTTCATGGAACCATCGCGGCCATCTGCAATTCGGGCAACAGCTTTGCAGATAAAGATGCGCCAATTCATGACGCATGACTTCACCCATTTCCTGCCCATAATTAAAATAGTCTGGATTCTTTATTACTATTCTCATCGCCGAAGGATCTGCGGCTCCGATCCCCCAATCGGGCAAATGCCCGGCCGTAAGCTGATGAAACTCGTCATTGGTATTGGCAATATCCACTTCAATGGTTTCCGGCAAACAACTGCTAAAAATCTCTCCCCCAGAAACAGCGACATCATCAGCCCATTTCATCGTTTTGCCGATTATCTTTTTCTCGCCGATGTTGCCCGTAATCGTGATGGCGGAACACATCCGACACCCGAAAAGACCCAACCACATCCAACCGCAAATCAAAAGGCAATGCCAAAACCTATAGCTCGTAGGAGTCCCCAACTTCCAAGATCTTGCCGCCAATGGCGCCCGGCAAACGAGAAAGAAATGCCTGCGGATTCTGGGCAATCAGGTCGAAAGTATTATAATGCATCGGGATTACCATTTTGGGAGATAATAATTCCGCGGCCTTTAGCGCCTCCCTTGGCCCCATAGTAAAATTATCGCCGATAGGCAATAAGGCCAAATCCAATGGATACAACTCACCAATTAACTTCATGTCATAAAATAGCCCGGTATCGCCCGCATGATAAACATTCTTGCCCTCCATCCTAATCACGAATCCGCAAGGGTTTCCGAGATAAATAATTGTATCTCCATCAACCCAACCTGAACCATGGTGAGCAATCGTCAAGGTGACTCGACCAAAAGGGAAATCATGACTGCCCCCGATATGCATCGGGTGAACACTAGCGCCCTTACTTTGGCAAAACATTGCCAATTCAAACGGAGCTATTAATTGGGCTTTATTCGCTTTGGCGATTTCAATCCCGTCCCCGAGATGATCCGAATGACCATGAGTCAAGAGCACTGCATCGACTTTCATTTCATCGGGCTTGGCCTTTGCTTTGGGGTTACCCTTCAGAAAAGGGTCAATGATAATATTGCTCTTGCCGTCGGTGATCGTGAAGCAGGAATGCCCCTGGAAAGTTACTCTCAACATTATCATCTCCTTCCAAAATGCGTATTATCTTAATGGTAATTTAGCACCTCCGCCCAAATGAAGTCAACAAAAACGGATAGAGATATCTTCCGAGGAATTCTTGGATAGGATTAGCTCAGGATAAGACGAAGATATTATTCTGGACGATTCATTCGGCTACGTCGATAATTCCGCCGCCCAGAACCCGGCCAGCCCTATAGAAAACGGCGGACTGACCTGGTGTAATCGCCCGCTGAGGTTCTTTAAAGGCCACATGCATTGAGTTGTCTTTCCGCAGTTCGCAAGATGCTGGGGCCGCTAAATGCCGATACCTTATTTTCACCTCAAATATCTGCTCATAATGCTGGAGAGGCTTTTCCGCCAGCCAGTTTAATCGACTTACAATGCACGTCCTTGAAAGCAACCCATCCTTCTCGCTAACGACTACCTCATTGCGATCATTATGGAACGATTTCACATATAGCGGGACTGTATGCCCGATCCCCAACCATTTGCGTTGCCCGATAGTATAGAAAGGAATTCCACGATGCTTGCCAAGCACTGTACCGTCCCGGTTGACTATATAACCTTCAGGGATTGCGATTCCGGATTTTTCTGCGGATTCTTTTATGAATCGGGGAAGATTATTATCGGGGACAAAGCAAATTTCCTGGCTTTCCGGCTTGTCGGAAAAACCAAAACCTTCATCGCGGAGCAGTTGTCTTATCTCACCTTTCACCATGGTCCCAATCGGCAGAATGGTTCTCGATAGTAATTGGCGCTGAATACCCCACAGAGCATAGGACTGGTCTTTGGCTTCATCATGGCCTTTCAACAGCGCATATTCACCATCATTGAGTCTGTCAATTCTGGCATAATGCCCGGTTGAAATAAATTTTATATCCAATTGATCGGCAAGCTTCACTAATTCCCCCCATTTCAGATATGAATTGCAGCGAATGCAGGGATTCGGGGTTCTTCCGGATAAGTATTCTCCTACCAAGTTGTCAATAACATCACGTTTGAATTCGGAAGCATAGTTAATAGTGTAATGAGGGGCTCCCAACTTTCTACAAACATACTTGGCATCGCGCGCCGATTCGGCGCCACAACACGATTTGGTCGAATCTGCATTTGCAAGGGCGCTTGAATCCCATAGCTTCATCGTAACACCTACCACCTCGTACCCCGACCGATGAAGCAATATGGCCGCCGCAGAACTGTCCACTCCCCCTGACATAGCAACCAAAACTCTTTTCTTTTTTTCTACACTTTGAGTGCTTGAATGCATAAAACTTCCGGTAGGCAACGTTATTGGCGATGGATGACCCTATTTGATTCCGCCCTCTGGTTCCGGTCGGCAAAATAAATGCCGAGGTGCCTCCCTCGTCAAAGCCGCTTGGGCGGACTGAATTATTGGCCTTAATTCACCAATCAGTTGTGGCTGACAACAGGTGATATTTTCCGCAAACGTTCCACAATAGGAGGAATTTGCTCTAAAGCATAATCAATATCCTCATCGGTCGTGAACTTGCCGAATGATATCCTCAATGAACCCCTAGCAATCCAGGGTTCTACCCCCATTGCTCTTAAAACATGGGACGGTTCGGTCGATCCCGAAGTGCATGCGGACCCGGAAGCCACAGCTATTCCCGCAAGATCAAGACTGAGAATGATCGCCTCTCCTTCGATGCCTTTGAAAGTAATATTCAGTGTATTTTGCAGCCGCCCTTCGTCCAGCGGGCCATTGAGAACGACATTGGGAATAATTTCGTTTAAAGCATTCCAAAATCTTGAAGAAAACTTCCGGTAACGCTCCAGCTCCGATGCTATCATTCCACAACTCAATTCCAATGCCTTAGTCAAGCCAATTATGCCGGCCACGTTTTCCGTTCCGGCGCGCATCGCCCCCTCGTGCTTTCCGCCATACATACGAGGCTGAACTCTGGTGCCTTTCCTGATGAAGATCAGGCCGCTCCCTTTGGGTCCATTGATTTTATGCGCAGAAGCGGAAAGCATATCAACCCCCAGTCCATCCACACTGAGGCCAACTTTGCCGGCGGATTGCACGGCGTCTGTATGAAAATAGGCGCCGGCGGCCTTGGCGATGGCGGCCAATCCCGGTATATCTTGAATCACACCGGTCTCATTATTAATATGCATTATTGATACCAGGATCGTTCCCTTCCGAATCGCTCTCTTCAAATCATCAGGATCCACGAAACCGTAGCTGTCAACCGGAAGATATGTAACCTCGAATCCATTATTCCCAAGATATTGACAGGAGGCCAGAATGGCATGATGCTCGATTGAGGAAGTTATGATATGATTTCCACGCCCGACATTTGCCAGGGCGGTCCCAATGATCGCCATATTATCGGATTCAGTCCCGCCTGAGGTAAAATAAATCTCAGATGGGCTGCACCCCAGCAACTTCGCCACCGATTCCCGAGCATCAACCAAGCTCCCCCAGACCTCCCGGCCGAAATTATGGATGCTTGATGGATTCCCGTAGAGCTCCGTATAGTACGGAAGCATCGCATCTAAAACTTTGGGATGCAACGGAGTAGTAGCATTATTATCAAGATATACTTTCCTCATACTTATTGACCGCCTTGCGTTTTTCCATTTCCTTTGAATCTTTCACTAATTGCCCGATCGAAATGCCCTCAAGCAAAACATCAATCTTGCCTTCGAGAGTTTTCCACATTATCCTGGCTACACAATCGTCTAATCCAATGCAGGCCGGACGCTTCGATGGCGGCTCATCGCACTTGGAAAGACGAATAGGCCCCTCCATAGTCTTAATAATAGAACCCACAGTAATTTCGTCAGGGATTCGGCCAAGATGATAACCACCGTTGACTCCTCTGACCGATTGAACCATTCCGACTCTCTTTAGGCGATTAAAGATCTGCTCCAAATAGGAAATTGGGAGATTCTGACGCTCGCTGATTGCCCTTAATGATACTGGAGTTCCATTATCTGACAACGCAATGTCAAGCAAAGCCCTCACGGCGTAACGGCCTCTGGTAGATATGTACATATTTTCACCTCTCTCTTAGTGTTTCTTAAATCAATATAAAATAATATACTCGACACTATGTGTCAAGAATGTTTATCTGATATATTCCTGTTTTTTATTAAATAAATTAACCGTAACTTTTCAATAGGGGAAATATGCTGGGATCATAATCAATAATTACCCCGTATGCCCCGGCAGAAAATACCAGATTGGCATTTAATGAATTAATACCGCCATAGGCATATTGCGGCAATTGTATGCTTTTATTGATTGCTCTAACCAATTCACAGCCTACAGGCATTCCATTATCAATTGACATAGAGGCTCTAAAAACTGGACCAGGGCAGATATAATCAAAACCATTATCTTTGACAGCCTCTGCTTGCCTGTAATTGGCCACCTCCAAGCCGATAATTTTATACTGGCCAAGTCTTTTTCGAATCACATCGATTTCATAATTCAAAGCCTTCAAATGAAGGCCATCGGCATTTGATTGAACCGCAATTTCCAAATCACCGCAAACAATAAATGTAATCCCATTCGCCTTACAAAATTGGCTGATTTCGAGCGCTCTTGTGCGGCAGACGGATTTTTTATTCGAATAGAATATAATTTGAAAGACGCCATCCCCTATTGATTCCAGATGCTCCATTATCAGGCTCTCCTCCGAATTCTCGGAATTGATGGCCAAACCATAATGTTTATCTGTGAGAAGAGGATGTAAAATCAGCGGATTCTGCATGCTTTGATAAAATCTCCGATTAGCAATTTGGTTGACCGGGCCTCGGGCATGGCCTCTGGATGCCACTGCACTCCCAATAAATAATTGTTTCCGGTATAGTCAATGCCCTCGATAATGCCATCTTCAGTTCGGGAAATTATTTCAAGCCCGCTACCTATTTTATCGACCGCTTGGTGATGGGAAGTATTGACTGAAATGACCGATTCGCCCATAACTTTTGAGAGACTTGACCGGAGGGCAATCATGATGTTATGAAAGCGGCCATAGTCGCTAGTTTCAGTATTGAGATGATTCATAGTTTCCGTGCCCAGAGCCGCGATATCTTGATGCAATGTTCCACCCATCGCCACATTTATCACTTGCATCCCGCGACAAACTCCCAAGAGAGGTATATGCTTCCGCAAAGCCATTTTGACCAGGTGAATCTCAAATGCATCCCGAAGCGGCGAGGAAGGTCCACAGCCGGGCTCGCGCCGGCAACCATAAAATGATGGTTCAACATCCTCACCCCCGCTCAGCAGGAAACCATCTAGGAACTCCAGTTCCGCCGCAACCTCACTATCATTGGAAACCGATGACAGGTATATAGGATAGCCACCATTGTCAAAAATAACATTCGCCCAGCGCAAATGGTTATACTCGAATGCCTGCGCCGTAGGGTATTTGCGTTTGGCAGATGGATTTTCGCATCTAAGAGTAATCCCTATCAATGGTTTTTTCATAGATCCTTCTCCGGGTTTAGAAAATATAGAGTATGCTGAAATGATACTTGCTGCCGGGTTTATCACCGGCGCGAATCACGCGCAGGGCATAATCAAATCGGATTGGGCCTATGGGAGTGAAGAATTGGATGCCAGTGCCTGCAGTCAGCCTTAAATCCTTAACTTGGAATTCTTCAGGGCTGTTCCAGAGATTGCCCACATCAACAAATGCCGTAACGCCGAACCTCCAGAATAACGGGCGACGGATTTCGAAATTGGCAAGCAACGAAAACTTGCCGCCCTTCGGCGTTCCCCACAGGGAAGTATCAGCATCGGTCACCGTGAATTTTGGGCCCAGATCATTCTCTTTATATCCTCTAACACTGTTCGCCCCCCCAAGAAATAGAAGATCTTCGATCGGGATAATCCTCCTGGATCCAAACTCCTTCAGCCAATTCAATTGGAGCCGACTGGCAAATACATTCTTGCTCCTGAAAACCTGGTATCTATTCCAATCAATCCCGAATTTCAGGAAGTCAACATCGCCCCCTTGAATCCCACCGACATACTCAAAAGCGAGTTGAGTCAGGTAGCCTGAAGTTGGAATCAGGAGATTATCTCTCCTATCTTTTCTGATGCTCGAAATGAATTTCCGACGCAATTTTATCTTCTCGCTCTCCCTGAAAGAAGCCTGTTGTTCAGCGGGTATATCGTGGATGTTGATCGATTCGAAGTCTTCAGTGAAGCGCAAGTCAGTGTATCGATCCAATTCCCGCGTCAATGTAAATGACGCCGCATATTTATCATAAGAATAACTCTGAGTTGCGCTTTGAGTTTTGGGTTCATAAGTAAGCTGAATTTCAAGGGGCATACGAACAAAAAATGTCCACGGCTCAAGATAGGTCAAGGCAAAGGAATTCTTGAAGTTCTTGAATT
>PFXJ01000118.1:849-7454 GCA_002791595.1 candidate division Zixibacteria bacterium CG_4_9_14_3_um_filter_46_8 | reverse complement strand
TGAGCATATAGGCTTTCCAGATCCATCAACCGCCAAGGGTGATGATCTGGCCAGGCTGAAGATATTTCGTGAGATTCGAGATCAGATTAAGGAAAAAATAATACCCAAACTTTTAGAACTAAGGAGTAACCTATGTTGATGCCACGCATATCCATTATTTTTCTGTTCGCCGCAATTCTGCCTTTGAATCTCTTGGCCTCACCGGCCAAGGATTTGAAAATGGCGGCAACTAAGGGGCAGGTTGCTTTCGTGCTGGTAACAGATGGGACTATTAATAACGTATCGAGTGCGAAGTCTGTTATCCAGAGCGCAGTCAAAGAGGTCAAGAACTCCGTAATGGTTGAACTAAATAGAAGCGACAAGGACAATGCAGATTTAGTAACCCAATATCGCCTATCCACAATTCCCGTCCCGATGATTCTGGCCATAAGTCCGAATGGAGCCATAAGCGGAGGAATTCCAGCCGATAAGGCAACTGCTGACATACTCATAAAGATGGTGCCATCGCCTAAGAAAGCGGAGATTATTAAGGCTCTATCGGAAGGGAATGCTGTTTTTATTACAGCCTACCGCAAGAACATGAAATCAGTCGAAACAGTCAACAGCGCTTGTGGTGTGGCCTGCCAGCAGATGGCCGGGAAATCAGTGCAAGTGAAGGTGAATATGGATGATCCGGCGGAAACCGGTTTCTTGACCGAGATGAAAGTAAACATGGCTTCAACGGAACCGGTAACATTGGTAGCCAATGCTCAGGGTCAGATTGCAGGCACGTACATGGGCGCTGTGCAGGTATCTGACTTGGTTACCGCCGCAACCAAAAAGGCCGGTGGCTGTTGTCCGAAAACGGTGTCGAATCCGAACGCATCTTGCGCGCCCACAAAAAAGTAAGAAGGCTTTGGGATGAAGCTAAATACAATAGTCTGGAAGGAGCTGTGGCTTAGAAAATCACAGCTTGTTTCCGCTTTGCTGGCAATAACTCTCGGGATCGCCGTAATTGTGGGGATTCAATCAGTCTCGATTGTATCAGAGAAGGCGATCAAAGTCAAGCTGGATAATCTTGGCGCAAATATTATGGTGTTACCGCAGGCCGCATCTGTCGACGATTATTACTCCGCTGACATTGACGCTCCCACATTTCCCGAAGAATATGTTGAGCGGTTGGCGACTTCAACATTACCGGGTGTTGATAACCTATCGCCAAAACTGACTCGCCGAATAAAAATCAATGATGTCCCCGTGATACTGACTGGAATTCTTCCGGCAAATGAATTGGCCGCCAAACCGATATGGCAGTCAGCCGGCTTGGTTGGAGAGGGTCTTAATGCGGCCTGTGACCCCAATAACAATGCTAACATTGATTATGGGTATAAAGATGATAAATTGCAGCGCAAGGCGGTTGATTCACTGGCGGCCAACGAGATCCTCCTTGGTAGCGATGCGGCGCGAAGGCTGAATTTGAAAGAATCTGATTCTTTATTCATTGAGGGACAGAGTTTCATGGTTGCGCGCGTTCTTCCTGAGACCGGGACCATTGATGATAGCCGCATTTTTGCGCATCTTCACACTGTTCAGGGTCTGCTTGGCATAAAAGGGCAAGTAAGCACCATTGAGGTAATGGGTTGTTGTTCTGCCATTTCAGATGGCCTGCTCGGCAAAATGCGGAATATTTTACCGGACACACGCATTACGACCATTAACCAAATCGTGAGTACCCAAATCGAAACCAACAACCTGATGAGTAAAATCTCAATGATATTTCTGGTGATTATAGTTCTGGTAGGCGCCATAACTATCGGCAATTTTATGTGGGCCAATGTGGAGGAACGACGGCGCGAAATCGGCATACTGATTACCATCGGGGCCAAGAAGTTGAGCATATATTATCTTTTTCTGATTAAATCCATCATGCTGGGTTTCGTCGGTGGGGTTACCGGATATATCCTGGGAACCATTTCGGCGATGGTTCTGGGACCTCAGTTGGCTGGACTTACAATAACGCCCGTTCCAATTTATCTGGTATTTTCCATTTTGGTATCGGTGGTCATCGCACTGCTGGGAAGCATACTGCCGGTCCAGCACGCAGCCAGGCTCGATCCCGCCATGATTATGCAGGAGATTTGAATATGTTCACAGTAGAGGATTTGAGCAAAGTCTATAGCAGTCGGCGCGGCGCTGTCCGGGCTCTCGATAAAGTCTCTTTAGTTATTGAGAACGGGAGCTTTGTATCGATTACCGGCAACTCTGGCTCTGGAAAATCGACGCTTCTTCTTACTCTGGGTGGTTTAATCCGTCCAACCGAAGGGAAAGTCGAATTTTGCGGGAAAGGCATTTTTGATTCTTCGAGCGTGGATCTTGCTGAGTATAGGAACCGGAAAGTCGGGTTCGTCTTGCAAACCTTCAACCTTGTGCCTTATCTGTCGGCAATAGAGAATGTAATGCTGCCAACGTTATTTTATCCCAATGATAATGGCTCTCAACGCAAAACGGCGGAGACTTTATTGAATCGCGTTGGACTCACCGGGCGGGAGGAGCATCTTCCGCGAGAGCTTTCGGTCGGTCAGCAACAACGGGTGGCCATCGCCAGAGCGCTGGCCAATAATCCCGAAGTAATATTAGCCGATGAGCCAACTGGCAATCTCGATCCAGCGCTTTCTATTGAGATTCTGGAAATTTTAAAACAGTTAAATGTCAACGAATCCAAGACTGTTATTATGGTAACCCACAGCCCAGAGGCAGCCCGGTACGGAACCCAGAGATTACACCTGGAGAATGGGCGAATCGTATAGGTAGAGAAATAATTCTTCGTGATTAAAGCCAACTCCTGATCCTTGGGACCACTGGGGATTCCGACTTATAGGCCAGCCGAGTAATATAGGATCGTCAATAGCATAATAATATCATCGCCATTATAACTCATTGAAGCCGCTGACGCGTTTGATAAATTTACCGAAGCCTATCTTGCCGCAGAATTTTCCATTTTCAGCGACGACTTTACCTCGGCATATCGTTAGAGACGGATACCCTCTTAATTGAAATCCTTCATAAGGCGACCAGTCGCAGTTGGTTTGCAGATCCTTGTACGATAATTTAACTTCCCGATTCGGATCAAAGATGACAATATCGGCATCGGTATTTACCGATAAGGATCCCTTTTGGGGATACATTCCCATCAGCTTGGCAGGATTGGTAGATACTAATTGCACTAACCGCTGGAGGGTTATTTTTCCTTGGCCCACTCCATAAGTATAGGCCAACGGCAACAATGTTTCCACACCGGGAAGGCCGAAAGGGATTTTGGTGAAATCACCATCCCACATCGCCTTTTGTTTGGTATCAAAAGTGCAGGTGTCAGTTGCTATGGTCGAGACATCGCCCGATGCTAATCCATCCCAAAGACGTTCGGAATCTTCATTCTTTTTTATCTGCGGGCAAGTGGCATAAAGATGCCCATTCGGTTGTTTGAAAACCGAATCATTCAGCAAAAGGTATTGCGGGCAAGTTTCAGCGAAGACCTTAATGCCACGTTTATGAGCATTGGATATTATATTGGCGCCCTCCCCAGTGGACATGTGAACGATGTAAAGCTTTCCTCCAGTGGCTTCAGACCAGGTAACGGCTCGTGAAATCGCTTCCGCCTCAATGAAATTCGGGCGGCTCAAAACATGGCAATATGCGCCATATTGTTTCATATCAGCTTCGTTGTGATAGCGTGCTATCAGCAGGTCCAGAACCCTGACTGATTCGGCATGAACTCCCACTATCCCGCCGAAATGCGAGACAGTTTCAAGTGCCGAGAAAAGTGCATCGTCATCGGAGATCATCCCCTCTTTGGCATATATCATAAACATTTTGAAACTGGTGATGCCCTCGGAGGCAAGCTTCTCCATTTCTCCGGGGGTATTCGGATTCCAATCTGTAGGCACGGCGTGAAGGGAATAGTCGACACAGACCTTGCCGTCAGCCTCAGCTTTGCGCGCAGAAACCGCATCCAGCAGGGATTGACCTTTCTTCTGGATGGCGAAATCGATGATCGAAGTAACTCCTCCGCAGGCGGCCGCTTTGGTGCCGTTTTCGAAATCATCCGCGGAAACAGTCCCGCAAAATGGAAGTTGAAAATGCACATGCACATCTATTGCGCCGGGCATTACCAGCTTACCTGTCGCATCGATGACTTTCGCTCCATCTGCATCAATGCGATTGGCGATAGCGGCGATTTTCTCTTTCTCGATGCCGATGTCTGCTTTGAAGGTCCCTTCGCCTGTAACTATTGTGCCATTCTTAATAATTATATCCATACATTATTCTCCTTCTATGATCATCAATCGGGAATAACATATACCATCCTGCTTATCCCGTCAAGAAGTTCAGTTGGTCAAAACCCTGTCGAAGATCCCGATCCTATCGGGACGGTTTTGACATTCCCCTCTCCCATTCGGTGGGAGAGGGGACAGGAGGTGAGGGAGATCCCCACCCGTGCTATGAGCCGGGGCAACCTGAATGTGCAATATTTTGGGAATGAGACCCAGGGCTTCAGCCCGCGGGAGTTTCACTCATGGAATAACGATGGGTTTTAACCCATCCGTTCGCGGACAGGAATGCCCGACCCTCCCCTCATATTTTCCCAAACACCTCATCCAAAATCTTCACCGCCTCATCGACATCGCCTTTTTCGATATTCAGCGGCGGGGTTATCCGCAGGACATTCCCATATAATCCGCCTTTGCCTATGAGCAAACGTTTTTCCTTGGTCAATTCAAAAATCTTCAGCACCGTCTGGGCATCGGGTTCTTTGTTTTCTTTCACAATCTCCACGCCGATCATCAAGCCTTTGCCGCGGACGTCGCCGATAGACGGATGTTTTTCCTGAAGTTCATAGAGCTTGTTGAAGAAATAATCGCCAACCTCGGCAACATGTTGAACTAACTTTTCCTTCACAACAATATCCACCGTTGCCAACGCCGCAGTGCATGAAACCGGATTGCCGCCAAATGTAGAGATGGTCAAACCAGTCATGGCATCAGCGACTTCTTCGGTGGCGATGGTTCCGCCGATGGGGAAACCATTGGCGAATCCTTTAGCGAAAGTCATTATCTCCGGCTCCACTTCCCAATGCTCGATACCGAACATCTTGCCGCCGGTGCGGCCGAAACCGGTTTGGACTTCATCGGCGATGAACACGCCGCCATATTTGCGCACTATTTCCACCGCAATCTGGAAATACTCCGGCGGCGGGGTGATGAAGCCGCCGACTCCCTGAATCGGCTCAGCCAGAAAACAGGCCACTTTTCCAGAGGTCGATGTGAGAATTAGCTCTTCAATATCCTGCGCGCAGGCGACTCCGCAATCGGGATATTTCAAATGTAGAGGGCAGCGATAGCAATATGGAGAAAGCGCATGTTTGACGCCGGGAATCGATGCTCCCGGTTGACGCCAGGCATAATTGCCGGTCATGCTCATCGCCAAAGATGACCTTCCGCTATATGAATGGCGCAACACAAGAACTTCATCGCAACCCGTGAATTTCTTGGCGATCATTATGGCGGTTTCATCAGCTTCGGTGCCGGAATTGGTGAAGAAGCTTTTCTTTAATTTACCCGGAGTTATCTCCGCCATTTTCTCGGCAAGCTCGACCATCGGCGCAGTTTGATACAACGTGGAAGTATGCTGGAGCTTATCGATCTGTTCTTTGGTCCGCCGATTTACTTCCGGGTGCGAATGCCCCAACATAGTGGTCAGTATCCCGCAAAAGAAATCGAGATATTGATTGCCCTCGGCATCATAAACATATTTCCCCTCGCCATGAGTCAACACCAGCGGCTCTTTATAATAATTAGCAACGCAGGGCATCAAATATTCTTTTTGCTTGCGGCGGATATCGGGGGAGTTAATTTTATTATTCAATTGGTACCTCGTTTTGACATTTCGTAGGAAGGGTCGATTGACGTATCACATCGGAAATAGGTTAGCCATTGCTTTAGGCTGTTTGACCCAGTTTGCCGGATCAATCGACCTATCATTTGCATCCCCAAAAAGCGGCAAGGGATGGGTCAAATCGCCTACTCTCACGAATATAATCAACGGTATTCAACATAAAAGCTATTTCTTGTATCATGCCAATTGACCCATCCTACGATTTGGTCGACCCGCCACTTATGGCAGCAGCCGCACCATATCCCCATACGTTTCCGGGCGGCGGTCGCGGTAGAATTGCCAGACATTACGCACTTCTCGGATCATATCGAAATCCAATTCAGCGGTAACCAGTTCATCGGTATCCCGCTTCGCTTGAGCAATGATCTGCCCGCGGGGATTGCAGAAATAGCTCTTGCCATAAAACTCGCCGATATTCCACGGGGCTTCGACACCGACCCGATTTATCGCCCCGACGAAATATCCGTTAGCGACCGCATGCGCCGGTTGTTCCAATTCCCACAGATATTCCGACAATCCCGCCACCGTCGCGGAAGGATTGAAAATAATCTCCGCGCCATTCAATCCCAATAGACGCGCCCCTTCGGGAAAATGACGATCATAGCAGATATAAACTCCGATATTAGCGAATTGAGTTTTGAAGATCGGATAACCAAGATTCCCTGGTTTGAAAT
>PFXJ01000118.1:0-788 GCA_002791595.1 candidate division Zixibacteria bacterium CG_4_9_14_3_um_filter_46_8 | reverse complement strand
TTTGCGTTTAAGGAGTGTGATTGGGCAATAGCCTCTTCTGTTCAAATGATGGTAAGCCATGGTGTAGTCTCTGCGGCTATGTTTATATTGGTTGGTATGTTGTATGAGCGTCATGGAGTCCGGACTATTACTTATTATGTAGGTGTTGTAGCTTTGATGCCTAAATATAGTTTTTTTGTTATTTTTTTTACGTTAGCTAATGCTGGTTTTCCTGGATTAGCAAATTTTCCGGCGGAATTTGGTATATTAGCAAGTGTTTGTGTTACAAGTTTAGCCCAAGCGCTTTTTGCTTTAGTCGGTTTATTTTTAACGGGTGTGTACTCATTTTGGTTTGTAAATAGAATAATTTTTGGTGGTAGTTATAGGCAAAATGGTTTAGTCAGTCCTGTTTATGTTGATTTAGATTTTAGAGAATTTTTTATTTTATTTCAGTTAGCACTGTTAACCGCAGTTTTAGGAATTAGACCGGATATAGTGTTGGATGTGATTAATTCTTCGGTTTAATCAACACGTAGAAATATTTTGTTATTTATATGTTTTCGTCTTTTTTTTCTTATTTTAAAAATGTGGTTCAATATGTTAGTAATTATTTAAGCAAACCGGAGCTTTTTTATTTTGAGTTAAATTTTGAAAGTTACCCTACGGGTTACATTGATTCTTTTTTTTTAGATTTGTCTAATTCTTCTGAAAACATCTTATATGAGCACCTAGTGAATGATATTAATATATCTCAAGTTCTGTTGTATGAGTATGCGACAATTTTAACGGTTTTTTGGTTATTTATTGAT